>NZ_JBMBTE010000001.1:0-214211 GCF_048897285.1 Rhodococcus sp. O3 | reverse complement strand
GGAACCGGCCGCCCCCGCCGCTCCCGCCCCTATCTCGGCACCCGAACCGGTCGCCGAAGCGCCGGCGCCGCCCGCCGCGGTCGCGGCTCCGTCGGGTGCCGAACTGACCGCTGTCCTGCGGTCCGCGGTCGATCCGGCCAATCCCGCATCGGTCCGCCAGTCGTACGTCGAGCGCGGCTCGGAAGCGGCGGGTGTGCTCGAACAGATCAGCGGCCGGGCCGGGCAGATGCTCGCGGTCGTGAACCCGACCGTCGTCGACCCGGTCGCGGTCGAGGGCAATACCGCCTCCGGACGACTGCAGGTGATGTTCGCCGGTGCCGCCGGTCCGCAGACCCCGCTGCGGCTGACCTTCGTGAACGACGGCTCCGGGTGGAAGCTGTCCGCGCGCAGCGTGTGCGATGTCGCGTCGTTCAACGGCTTTTCGTGTCCGCCGGGGTACGCGCGCTGACGGCACCCTCACCCGGCGAGAACAATGCGCTCCACCGCCCCACCAGGAAGCGGATCGCGACGTCCACGACGAGCGCGGCGCTGATGATCGTCAGGGCCCACGCGAACAGTTCCGGCGTCTGCAACAGCGTCCGGGCCTGCGCGATCGCGGCCCCGACACCGTCCGGCGCGGACAGCAGTTCCGCCATCACCGCGACCCGCACGGCACCGGACGCGACCGCGCCGGCCGCACCCACGATCGGCGGCAGTACCGCCGGACCGATCACGAACATGATCCGGCGGGTCCGCGAAAGACGCAGTCCCGCAGCCAGTTCCCTCAAATGCGGGTCGACGGCGCGCAGTGCCGCCGTGGTCGCGGCGGCCACCAGTGGTGTCATGACGGTCGCGGTCACCACGATCGTGATGGCGGGATCGCTGCCGAACCACAGCACCAGGCACACGATGAGCACGATCGGCGGCAGGCCCTGCAGGATCGCCCGCAGCGGTGCCAGGAATCCGTCCGCGACGGCGGACACCGAGGCGGCCCAGCCGATCAGCACTCCCACGACCAGTGCCGCGCCGGTCGCCGCCGCCGCCCGGCCCAGGGTGATCGCCAGTTCCACGGCGAGCGTTCCGTCGACGAGCAGGCCCCACCACGCGGTGAGGGTCTCGGCCGGGCTCGGCATCACGGCGGGGGAGCGGCCCAGTGACAGCTGATGCCAGCCCGCGACCAGGGCGACGATGCACGCCGCCGCGCCGAGCAGGTACCGCGGCGCGCTCACCCCGCCGAGCCCGCGTAGAACCCGTCCGCGGGCAGTTCACCTCCGACGGATGCGGGCACGGTCCCGAGCAGCGACGAGTACAGCAGTTCGGTGTCGGCACGACCCTCCGCGGCCGGCAGGTACACCGGGCGCAGGCCGGGCAGGACCCGGCCGACGACGTCTGCGGGCACCGGGATCCGCGCAGCGACCTCCGCCGCACCCCGGGCGGGCGAGGAGACGACGGACACCACCGAGGAGACGAGGTTCGCCTGCAGCGCCGCCACCAGGTCGGGGTGCGTGCGGGCCAGTTCGCCGCGCAGGACGAACCCGGCGAACGGCAGCGCCGTCGCGTCGGTGCGTTCGGTCCACAGCTGTTCGAGCCCGACCGCCTTGCCGACAGAGTCGGGGGTGTCCGCGACGACCGTGGCCAGGTGCTCGGGCAGCACCGCGTACGTCATGGATCCGCTGGTCAGGCCGGTGGCGATGTCCAGGGGGGTCGGGTGGTACTCGATCGTCACGTCCGGGTTCTCGCCGTCGTACGTCAATCCCGCGGAGTCGAGGATCTGCTGCATCGTCAGGTCGAGGATGTCCCCAGGGAAGGGAATGTGCACGACCTGCCCGCGCAGGTCGTCGAGCGTGGTCCCTTCCGGACCCATGAGCTGGACGTTGTTGCCGCTCACGGTGCCGACCAGCACAAGATCGATACCCTGGGCGCACAGGTTCGCCGCGACGTTCACGGGCATCGCGGCCAGGTCGTACCGGCCGGCGATGAAGTTGGTCCGCAGCTCCTCGGGGGTGCTCGCCGTCGAGACGGTCGTCTCCGCGATGCCCAGGTCGTCGAGCCGGGTCAGCGGCACGGCCATCGCAATGTTGTTGGCGACACCGACGTTCAGCGTGTCGGGCAGGCCCGGGACCGGATCACCCGCGGCCGGGGCGGTGCCGCACGCGGTCGCGGCCTCGTCGCTGCCGCACGAGACGAGCCCGGCGATCAGTACACCGGCGGCGGCAGCCGCGACGAGCGGACGGAACAGGAGGCGGACATGGGGTCGGTTCACGCGGATCCTTCCATCGAGGCGGGGGAGCGCAACGAACCCCGGATCGGGTTCGACGACGTGACGATCGTCCGGGGCGGCCGGAAGATCGTGGAGCAGCTCACCTTTCGGGTCGCCGCCGGAGAGATTCTGGCGCTGCTCGGTCCGTCCGGGCGCGGCAAGACCAGCGTGCTGCACGCCGGTGCCGGCCTGCTGCGTCCGGCGTCCGGGACGGTGGAGCGCCGCACCGAGGCGCAGTCCGTGCTGTTCCAGGAGGCCCGGCTGTTGCCGTGGATGAGTGTGGGACGCAACGTGCGCCTGGGCGCGCGGGACCGCTCGGTGTATTCGCTGCGCCCGTGCTCACGTGTCGACGAGGTCCTCGCCGAGGTCGGGTTGGCGGGCCATGCGGGGTCGGCGCCGTTCCGGTTGTCCGGCGGGATGCAACGCAGGGCCGCGCTGGCCCGGGTGCTGTACAGCGAGCCACAGGTGGTGTTCGCGGACGAACCGTTCGCGCATCTCGACGCGCAGTCGGCCGGTCTCGTCGCGTCGGCACTGCGCCGCCTCGCGGATTCGGGGGCTGCGGTGCTGATCACGGCCCACGAGGAGACCGCCGTGTTCCCACTCATGGGGAATTACCGTACATTATTCCTCTAAACTAAGCCTAAGCTGATTCGAGGACGACATGACCGACGACAAGACCACCGCAGCATCCGGTTCGGGAGAACTCCCCCTTGCCGAACGCGACGCCGCGCACGTGCCGGGACACTGGCTGCTCGCCCGTCTGGGCAAGCGCGTCCTGCGCCCGGGTGGCAAGGAACTGACCGAGCGGATGCTCGCCGACGCGAAACTCGCCGGCGCCGACGTCGTCGAGCTCGCTCCCGGCCTCGGCCGCACCGCTCAGGACATCGTCGCCGCCGGACCGAAGAGCTACGTCGGCATCGAATCCGACCCGCAGGCAGCCGATCTGACGCGCCGCGCGATCGCCGGCAACGGGACGGTCGTGTCCGGTGACGCCGCAGAAACCGGCCTCGACAATGCCTCGGCCGACGTCGTCGTCGGCGAGGCCATGCTGACGATGCAGACCGACAAGCACAAGGCGGAGATCGCCGCCGAGGCGCACCGCGTGCTGCGCGACGGCGGCCGCTACGTCATCCACGAACTCGCGATCGAACCGGACAACGTCGACGACGAGGTCAAGACCGAGATCCGCAAGGCGCTGGCCCGTTCCATCAAGGTCAACGCCCGCCCGCTGACCGCGCAGGAGTGGAAGGACTTGCTCGTCGAGGCCGGCTTCGAGGTCGACGTCGTCGGCTTCGCCCCGATGAAGTTGCTCGACCCGTCCCGGATCGTCGCCGACGAGGGCCTGCTCGGCACCGTGAAGTTCGTTTCGAACGTGCTCCGCGACTCGGATGCCCGCGCCCGGGTGCTGCAGATGCGGTCCACGTTCACCAAGTACCGCAACCATCTCGTCGCGATCGAGGTCGTCGCCCGCAAGAAGGCCGCCTGACCGCCCGAGGCGCACCCATTGCACGACACCGCCCCGGTGCCTCCGCGAGAGCGGAGGCGCCGGGGCGGTGTCTTGTTCTGTTACAGCGGGATTCAGCCGCGCTGGGCCTGCTTGACGAGCCCGCCGCCGATGATCAGGCGCTGGATTTCGCTGGTGCCCTCGTACAGGCGCAGCAGGCGCACGTCGCGGTAGATCCGCTCGACGGGAACCTCACGCATGTAGCCGGTGCCGCCGTGGATCTGCACGGCGAGATCGGCGACCTTGCCGACCATTTCGGTGCAGTACAGTTTCGCGACCGACGGCGCGATGCGGCGGTCGGTCTCCTCGACCCACGCCTTCGCGGCGTCGCGGACGAGCGCGCGGCCGGCCATCACTCCGGTCTGCTGATCGGCGATCATCGCCTGCACGAGCTGGAAGTTGCCGATCGGGTTGCCGCCCTGAGTTGCGGTGGCCGCGTAGGCAACCGACTCGTCGAGCGCGCGCTGCGCCTGACCGACGGACAGCGCGGCGATGTGCACGCGACCGCGGGCGAGCGAGACCATCGCGGCCTTGTAGCCGACGTCCTCGCTGCCACCGACGAGCGCGGAGTTCGGCACGCGCACATCGGTGAACGCGACGTCCGCGGTCCAGGCGCCTTCCTGGCCCATCTTGGCGTCCTTGTTGCCGACCTGCACACCCGGAGTGTCCGCGGGCACGAGGAAAACGGCGATGCCGGTGCCGTTCTCGTCGGCCGGACGGGTGCGGGCGAACACGACGAACAGGTTCGCCAGCGGCGCGTTGGTGATGAAACGCTTCTCGCCGTTGATCACCCAGTCGTCGCCGTCGCGCACGGCCTTCGTGCGCAGGCCCGAGGGGTTGGACCCGGCGCCGGGCTCGGTGAGTGCGAACGACGCGACGACCTCGCCGGACGCGATGCCCTCGAGCCACTGTGCCTTCTGCTCGTCGGTGCCGAAGTTGACGAGGACCTGTCCGGCGATGCCGTTGTTGGTGCCGAACATCGAGCGCAGCGACAGGGTGGTGTAGCCGAGTTCCATGGCCAGTTCCGCGTCCTGCTGCAGGTTCAGGCCGAGGCCGCCCCACGCCTGGGGGATCGCGTATCCGAACAGGCCCATGTCCTTCGCGGCCTGGCGGATGTCGTCCGGGATCGCGTTGGTGTCGGCGATCTCCTGTTCACGGGGCACCACCACATTGCGCACGAAGGCACGCGTCTGCGCGAGGATCTCCTGGAAGTCGTCGTCGTCGACCTCGGGGGCCGGTACGGACTTGGTGGCTGTCGACGAAGTGGTCATGGCAACAACGATCGATCGTTCCGCTCCACCTGTCCAATACGAATGGAGTATCTCCACATAGGCACTGTCGATGGTTCCGGCGGGGTCGACGGCGCGGTTCCGCCGTTATATTCGGATCATCAACTCGTGCGGACTGTCCGCACCTGCCGCTCGTGTGCCTTCCACCGATCCTCCCGGAAGGTCGCATGCCGAAAGGATTCGCATGTCTTTGCTGGAGAACCGTACTGCCGTGATCACCGGTGGCGCCCAAGGCATCGGTTTCGCGATCGCCCAGTCGTTCGTCGAGCAGGGAGCCAAGGTCGTCATCGGCGACCTCGACCTCGACGCCGCGACCGCGGCGGCCGAGAAGCTCGGTGGCCGTGACGTCGCGCGTGCCGTGAAGGCGAACGTCGTCGAGGCCGCCGACTGGGACACGCTCCTCGCCGAGGCCGTCGACGGATTCGGTTCGCTCGATGTCGTCGTCAACAACGCGGGCATCACCCGCGACGCGACGATGCGGACGATGACCGAAGAGGACTTCGACCTGGTGATCGCGGTGCACCTGAAGGGCACCTGGCACGGCACCCGCAAGGCGTCGGCGATCATGCGTGAGGCCAAGCGCGGTGCGATCGTGAACATTTCGTCGCTGTCCGGCAAGGTCGGCATGGTCGGTCAGACCAACTACTCGGCCGCGAAGGCCGGCATCGTCGGCCTGACCAAGGCCGCCGCGAAGGAGATGGCGCACCACGGTGTGCGTGTCAACGCGATCCAGCCCGGCCTGATCCGGTCCGCGATGACCGAGGCCATGCCGCAGAAGGCATGGGACCAGAAGATGAGCGAGATCCCGATGGGCCGCCCGGGCGAGGTCAACGAAATCGCTTCCGTCGCACTGTTCCTCGCCTCCGACATGTCCTCCTACATGACCGGAACGGTCCTCGAGGTCACCGGCGGCCGCTTCATGTGATCGCGTCCCGCGACGCCATCCATCTCCCTCTAGAAAGGTCATCATGCGCGACGTAGTCATCTGCGAACCGGTTCGTACCCCGATCGGCCGCTACGGCGGAATGTTCAAGTCCCTCACCGCAGTCGACCTCGGCGTTGCGGCGCTGAAGGGTCTGCTCGAGCGGACCGGGATCGCACCGGACGCGATCGAGGACGTCATCCTCGGCCACTGCAACGGCAACAGCGAGGCCCCCGCGATCGGCCGCGTCGTCGCGCTCGACGCCGGACTGCCGATCACCGTGCCGGGCATGCACATCGACCGCCGCTGCGGGTCGGGTCTGCAGGCCGTCATCCAGGCCGCGCTCCAGGTGGGCAACGGCGACAACGACGTCGTGGTCGCCGGTGGCGCCGAGTCGATGTCCAACGCCGCGTTCTACTCCGTCGACATGCGCTGGGGCGGTGCCCGCACCGGTGTGCGGATGCACGACGGCCTGGTCCGCGCTCGCGAGACGGCGGGCGGCAAGTTCTACCCGGTGCCCGGCGGCATGATCGAGACCGCGGAGAACCTGCGCCGCGAGTACTCGATCTCCCGCGCCGAGCAGGACGAGCTCGCCCTGAACTCGCACCTGCGGGCGGTCGCTGCTCAGAAGAACGGGATCCTCGCCGAGGAGATCGTCCCGGTGACCGTGACCAGCCGCAAGGGCGACCAGGTCATCGACACCGACGAGCACCCGCGCGCCGACATCAGCCTCGAGACGCTCGCCGCCCTCAAGCCGATCATGGGCAAGCAGGATTCCGAGGCGACCGTCACCGCCGGCAATGCCAGCGGCCAGAACGACGCCGCGTCGATGGCGATCGTCACCACCCCGGAGAAGGCCGCCGAGCTGGGGCTGACCCCGCTGGTGCGGATCGTCTCGTGGGGTCTGGCCGGTGTCGCGCCGAAGATCATGGGTATCGGCCCGGTCCCGGCGACCGAGAAGGCACTCGCGAAGGCGGGCATCACCCTCGCCGACGTGGACGTCATCGAGCTGAACGAGGCCTTCGCGGCCCAGGCGCTCGCCTGCACCCGCGAGTGGAAGTTCACCGAGTCGGACTTCGAGCGCACCAACATCCACGGCTCCGGCATCTCGCTGGGCCACCCGGTCGGCGCGACCGGTGGACGCATGCTCGCGACCCTCGCGCGTGAGCTGCACCGCCGCGACGGCCGCTACGCGCTCGAGACCATGTGCATCGGCGGCGGGCAGGGCCTGGCCGCGATCTTCGAGCGCGTGGCCTGATCCGACGCAGGCAGCCGGGTCAGGCGTTCGCCGACCGCACCAGGTCGACGAACGCCTGACCCACCGCCGACAACGAATCGGGATCGAACACGAGCCCGAACGCTCGGGTGAACGTGGGGTCGCAGGGCCGCACGACCGCGTGGTCCTGTGCGGATTCCGCGAGTTGCCGTTCGACGAGCGAACCACCGAGGCCGGCCAGCACCATCGGCAGCCGGGCCTCGCGATGATCGGTCACCACGCCGACGTCCAGACGCACACCGGCCCGCCGCATCGCGGAGTCGATGCTGTCACCCATCGCGCCGCCGCCGCGGGGAACCAGCACCATCGGAATGTCCGGCATGGCGGCGAGCGGCACGGGGCCGTCCGGAAGGTCGGTGCCCGGTGGATACGCGAGCCAGTACTCCTGCTCGCCGAGCTCGATCACCTCGAGTCCGTAGCCGCCTTCGATCGGGAGGTGGGACACCACGAACTCGCAGTGACCGTCACGGATGAGCGAGGCGGCGGTCTCCTCGGTGCGGAACTCCCCGAACCGGACCGCCACCTTCGGGTGGGCCTTGCGGAACTGCGCGACGAGATCGACGAGCGGGTCGATCGCCAGGGCCGGGAACACCGCCATGTCGAGACGACCGGTGATCTCTCCCTCCAGGGACGTGAACAGGTCTTCCACGCCCCCCACATCGCGCAGGATCTGGCGGCTCGGGCCGATGAGGCTGTGCCCGGCCGCGGTGAGCACCATCCCGCGCCCGATCCGGTGGAACAACTGCACGCCGAGTTCACGCTCGAGGCTGCGCAGGGCCTGCGAGACCGTCGGCTGTGCGACGCCGAGCGCGGCCGCCGCACCGTTGATGCCGTCGTTCTCCACCACGGCGAGGAAGTATTCGACCTGTCGGAATTCCATGTGCGATTACGCTCCCGTCGTCCCGTTGGTGGCGATCGCGACGAACGCGGCGGCCGCCGGTGACGGCTCCCCGGCGCGCAGCACGAGACCCACCGGCCGCGACAACGGCGGATCGAGCGACCGCACCTCGGCGGTGGGCATCTGTGCTTCGGCGACCTGCCGGGGAGCGATCGTCGCGCCGGTTCCCCGCATCACCAGTTCCCAGGTGGCCGAGGGATGCGCACAGTCGACCGCGATGTCGAGGTCCTTGCCGTCGGTGAGTTCCCCCGACTGCATCGCGTCGGTCCGGTTCGTGAGGTCGACGACCAGCGGGATCGTGGGGAGGATCGATCGCGGCACCGGATCCGGGAGACCCTCGGCGAGGTTCGGCGGCACCGCGAGCACCAGTTCCTGCTCGACCAGGGGCACGGTGATCATGCCCGCGTGTTCGACGGACAGGTCGGTCACACCGATCTCCGCCTCACCGCGCCGCAGCGCGGTGTGCACCCCGGCCGGTCCGTCGGTGGCGACCACCCGCACCAGGATGCCGGGATAGCGGCTGCGGAAGCGCCGCGCCATCTCGATGACGGGGTGGATGGAGAACGCCGAGTAGGTCACGATCTCGATGCGGCCGGCGGTGAGTTCGCGGACCGCGGCGACCTTGCTCTTCGCGCGCTCCACGTCGGCGAGGATGCGGCGGGCGCAGACCTCGAAGGACCGGCCCTCGTCGGTCAGGGACAGGCGCCGGCCGGTGCGGTCGAACAGGGTGGTGCCGAGGCGGCGTTCGAGCGTGCGGATCGCCTGCGACAGTGACGGTTGCGAGATGTAGAGGGACTGCGCGGCTTTCGTGATCCCACCGTGGTCGACGACAGCGACGAAGTAGGTCACGAGATGCAGGTCCACCCGGCTATCCTATGCGATCACGTAATCTGCCAGTTACCGGTGAACGAGGGCGGACGCTTCTCGACGAACGCACGGATCGCGCCGGGCGCGTCGGTCGCGAGGTTGACGGCCTGGGATCGGGCCTCGTTGTCGAGGGCTTCGCGCAGCGTCGACGACGAACCTTCCTCGAGCAGGCGTGCCGACAGACCCACCGCGACGGGCGGCGCCTCGGCCAGCCGGGCGGCCAACTCGATCGTTCGGGTACCGAGGTCGGCGGGTTCGACGAGTTCGGTCACCAGCCCGAGCGCGAACGCCTCCTCGGCGTCCACGATGTCGGCGAGCATGACCAGCCGCTTCGCCTGGTGCAGGCCGACGAGGCGCGGCAGGATCCAGGAGCCGCCGAAGTCCACGGACATGCCGCGGCGAGCGAAGATCTGGCTGAACTTCGCGGTACGGGACGCCACGACGACATCGCACAGCAGTGCCAGGTTCCAGCCGGCGCCGACCGCATAGCCCTCGACCGACGCGATCACCGGTTTCGAGAACTCGGCGACCGCCAGTGCCACCGAATTGATCTCCCGCATGCGCTCGAGGGGATGCATGGTGCCGCGCCGGTCCATGTCGGCGCCGCTGCAGAAGTTGCCGCCCGCGCCGGTGAGGACGACCACCCGCACCGAGTCGTCGCGCTGAAGCTCGCGGAAGGCATCCCGCAGCGCGGTCCACGACTCGAGCGTCATCGCGTTGTTGCGATCGGGGCGGTCGAGCGTGACGGTCGCGACCGCGCCGTCCCGCTCGACCGCGATGCCGGACGAACTCATTCGCCCTTCCAGACGGGTGCGCGCTTCTCGGCGAACGCGCGGGCACCTTCCTGGGCGTCGGCGGAGGCGAAGACCGGCTCGATGAACTTGCGCTGCGCGACGAACGCGTCGGGGTCGGTGTAGTTGGCGGACATCGCCACGACCTGCTTGGTCGCGCGCACGGCGAGCGGCCCGTTCGCGGCGACACGCGCGGCGAGTTCCTTCGCGACGGCCAGGGCCTCGCCCGGTTCGGTGAGGCGGTTGACGAGGCCGTGCTGGTGGGCGACCTCGGCCGTGAGCGGATCGCCGGTGATCGCCATCTCCATGGCCAGCGGGTAGGGGAGGATCTTCGGCAGGCGCAGCAGGCCACCCGCGGCGGCCGCCAGCCCACGCTTGACCTCGGGAATTCCGAACTTCGCCTCACGCGAGGCGACGATCAGGTCGGCGGACAGTGCGAGCTCGCAGCCCCCGGCCAGCGCCCAGCCCTCGACGGCGGCGATGAGAGGCTTCGTCGGGGGTGCCTCGGTGAGACCACCGAAACCGCGACCCGGGATCGACGGACGCTCACCGCGCGCGAATGCCTTCAGATCCATTCCCGCGCAGAATGTTCCGCCGGCGCCGGTGAGGATGCCGATGGTCAGGTCGGGACGCGCCTCGAACTCGTCGATCGCGGCGGCGAGCGCCTTCGAGACCTCCAGGTCGACGGCGTTCTTCGCTTCGGGCCGGTTCAGAGTGAACACGGCTACACCGTCGGAGAATTCGGTCAGGACAACGCTCATGTCAGATTTCCTTCGTGTCTGTGCGGACGAGTGACCATCGTGCGGGAACACCGCCGTCGGAACGGATCTCACCGCGGTCGGCGAGAACGATGAGGTGCGCTTGGGTTTCGCGGACGGCGAGACGCCGCAAGCGGGGGGACATCACGTCGATCGGCCGCGACCACGTGATGAGCGTGGTGACTTCCCATGCGGTGGATTCCGGGTGCGCGGCGACGGCCGAGCGGATCTCGTCGAGCCGCTCGTCGTGGTGTGCCATGAGCCGGCGAGCGCGGTCGGCGACGCCGCGGAACCGGTACTCGTGGGCCGGCAGCACCTCGCATTCGGGCAACCCGGTCGTGGCGTGCAGTGAAAGCAGGTAGCGGTGGAGTGGATTCTCCAGCTCGCCGGGACCCGACGAGATGTTCGGGCTGATCCGCGGCAGCATGTGGTCGCCGCTGAACAGCAGATCGTGGTCCCGGTCCAGGAACGCCAGGTGGCCGGGGGTGTGGCCCGGCGTCCAGACCGCTTCGATGTTCCATCCGGGCAGGTCGAGCCGGTCCCCGCCGGACAGCACGACGTCGGCGGACTCCCCGGCCGGGAACCGGACGAGTTCGAAGCGCGGTGCCTCGACGACCTCGTCCGGTGCGCCGAGATCCGTCAGGTCCACCCGCCACGCCTCGACGTCCGCGGCTACATCGGCCGGGGTGAAGTGCCCGAGCGCCGTGGCCTCGGCGGCGTGCATCGCGATGGCGGCACCGGTCGTCTCGCGCAGGCGCGGAGCCAGACCGAAATGATCCGGATGCAGATGGGTGATCGCGGCGTAGCGGACGTCGGAGATGTGGTGACCGGTTTCGGCGATGCCGTCGACCAGGGCGTTCCACGATTCCTCGGTGTCCATCCCGACGTCGACGAGGGCGAGACCGTCGTCGATCGCGAAGGCGTAGACGAGGACGTAGCGCAGCGGATTGCGGGGCATGGGAACGGGAATCGACCACAGGCCGTCCCGGATCTGCTCGACGGGCGGGAGGGTTCCGGCGGCCCAGGCCTCGCGCTGCCGCACGCCGATGTCGTCGGTGATGCTCATGGTTGTGCTCCGGACGCCCGCGTACCCAGGGTGCTGCGCAGGGTGCGCTTGAGGATCTTGCCGCTCGCGTTGCGCGGCAGTTCCGGCACGAAATGGATGTGCTGGGGCTTCTTGTAGGAGGCGAGGCGTTCGACAGTGAACTGCAGCAGCTCCGCCTCGGTGGGTACGGGGGCGCCCTCGGCGATCCGGACGACGGCGGTGACGGCCTCGCCCCACTTGTCGTCGGGCAGGCCGACGACGGCGACCTCCGCAACCGAAGGATGTTCGGCCAGAACGGATTCGACCTCGATCGGGTACACGTTCTCCCCGCCGGTGATGATCATGTCCTTCACGCGGTCGGTGACGAACAGATAGCCGTGCTCGTCGAGATGACCGGCGTCCCCGGTACGCAGAAAGCCGTCCTCGGTGAACAATTCGGCGTTCTCGGTGTCCCGCCGCCAGTATCCGACGGTGTTGTTGCGCGAGCGGCAGACGATCTCGCCGGTCGCTCCGATCGGCAGGATCTCCCCCGTCGCGATGTCCCGGATCTGCACGTCGACCCCGGGCAGCGCGGTACCGGCGGAACGCAGCAGGTAGGAACGGGGGCCGTGCGGATCGTGGTCGTCGGCGCGCAGGGCGGTGAGCGCACCGGTGGTTTCGGTCATCCCGTACCGCTGGACGAACCGGCATCCGAGGGTGTCCATCGCGCGGGCGAGTTGTGCCGGCGTGATCGGGGATGCGCCGTACGCGACGAGGTGCAGGCTCGACAGGTCGTAGTCCGCGAGATTCGGCATCTCGAGCAGCATGCCGATCGCGGACGGGACGAGGAACGCGTGGGTGACGCCGTACTCGGAGATCGCCTCGGCGACCAGTGCCGGACGCATCTCGCCGAGCAGTACCAGGTGCAGTCCGGCGGACAGGCTCGTGCTCATCCATCCGGCGCCCGCGATGTGGAACAGCGGCAGCGCATTCAGCGAGACGGAGTCGTCGCCGAACTCGTAGAGCTCGAAGTTCTCGGGCACGTTGTAGAGGTTGCGGTGCACGGACACAACGCCTTTGGGGCGTCCGGTCGTGCCCGAGGTGTAGAGCTGCAGTGCTTCGCAGTCCGGGTCGTCGCCGAAACCGGGGTCGATTC
Source organism: Rhodococcus sp. O3 (assembly GCF_048897285.1). Lineage (NCBI taxonomy): Bacteria > Bacillati > Actinomycetota > Actinomycetes > Mycobacteriales > Nocardiaceae > Rhodococcus > Rhodococcus sp. O3. Next base: position 201,487 of record NZ_JBMBTE010000001.1, on the reverse strand, counting down.
CGTCGCCGGATTCGACGAACTGCTCCCAGGACTGTGCGCCCGGAACGACCGAGGGGTCACCGACGACGACGATGCGCACGTCGGGCAGCACTCCCGCGACCGCCCGTGCGGTGTCCGCGAAGTCGGCGTCGACGACGAGGATGCCCAGCTGCGCGTCCTCTGCGATCGCGGCGGCCTCCTCCGGCGTCAGCCGCCAGTTCAGCGGGGTGAACACCAGGCCGGCCTTCGTGCAGCCGACGAACATCGCCGCGCCGGGCAGGCTCATGCGCAGCAGCGCCCCGACGCGCCCCGACGCGGACCCGATCGCCGCGAGCGCCGAGCCGACCTTGTCGGTGTACTCGTCGAACTCGCGGTACGTCAGGGTCGTCCCGCCGGCAGTCAGCGCGGGATGGTTCGGGCGCTCGGCCGCGAAGTGCCGAATGCGATTGGGAAGATGCAGCCCACTCGACAGCAGTCCACCTGACAAAGGAAGCTCCCGATCCGCGTGATCCGTCACGAACCCGGACGGGCCCGCACAGCCCAGTCGACCACCACGGTGGCCTCCACCACAAAGACGCGGCGCCGCACGAACCGTTAGGGAAGACCTATATCTCTTGCCGGCGGCACTCCAGCGACCGCACCACGGCCCGGATCCGTTCCGGATCGGACGGCCCGGCGTCGGACACGAACTGCCAGTCGGTCCGGGTCCACGGATCGACGAATCGGCCTTCATCCGAGGGGACGTGCTGGGCGGCCTCGGCGAGGATCGGATACGCCGGGCTGTCGACGTCCTCGTCCTCCGTCCCCGTGAAGATCATCGAAATCTGTTGTGTGGCAGCGAGTTGCGTCAGACGGACCAGGTGCAGGAGGTCGTCGCTGCCGTAGCCGTGCGGAAGACCGGAGACCACCAGCACCCGCGGTTCGGGGCGGTGCGCGTCGACACCCGCGGACGCGGCCAGCGAATCCAGGTCCGCGGCGTCGGCGAGACCCTTCAGCTTCGCACCCACACCCGAGACCTCGTGGACCGGCGGAGCGGCAAGGAGCGAGCCGGCGAGGTCGGTGAGCTGCCGCATCGCACCCGCCGGATCGACGACATGGAGGAGGGAACCCGGCCGCGATGCGAGCAGCCGGAGCGCGAGCGCCGACGCCACCGGGGCCGCGGCCTCGGCGTCACCGTCCACCCACAACGGCCGCCCCAGCGGCACGGGGACGCAGAACGGCACCCGCAACGGTCCGCGGTCGGGTGCCGTGACCTCACCGATCCGCACGCCGTCCGCGGCCTCACCCGGCCGCCGCCACGCGGGTGCATCCCACGAGGCGAGCGCGGCCGGTAGCGATTCTTCGAGCGCAGCCAGCTCGGCGATCAGCTGTTCGGAATCGTCGCTGTAGCGGACCTCGGCCGCGGCGACCAGCTCGTCACAGCGCCGATGCGCCCGCGCCCGGGCCTGCTCGGCAGCGTCACCGGTGCGGGCCGAGAGATCGGCGACCGCGGCGGACAGTTCCTCGTCCAGCCGGTGATGCGCGTACTCGTGCGCCTGGACGTATGCCGCGGCCGACCGGGAGGCGTCCTCGAAGATCTGCCACATCCGCACGCACGTCGCCCCGGTTTCGAGGGGCGGCACTTCCTGCGGTGCGGGCGGGGGAGCCGGCTCGGGATCGTCGACCTCGACGCCGTGCGCGGTGAACAACTCGGCCAGGCCACCCGCATAGCCCTGCCCGAGCGCGCGGATCTTCCAGTCGCCGCCGCGCCGGTAGATCTCCCAGCACAGCAGCGCCGTCTCTCCCGCGACCGGTTCGATGCGGAACGTCGCCAGCGGGGTGCCCGCAGTATCGGTGAGCGTTGTGTCCACCGGGGTGACCAGCTCGGTGCCGACGGCGCACAGCACCTTCTCCGCATCCGGCCGCACCCGCCCCGGTTCGACGACGAGTGCGTCACCGTCGAGCCGGACACCCGCGGTCTGTGGCTGGTTGTAGAACACGACGTCCTGCGACGACGCCACCTGCAGGTGCGTGTCGACGACGAGGGCGCACAGATCCAGCGGGACCGATGCGGTCGCCGTGAAGCGGACCGACGGCGCCGCGAGCGGGGCGTTCTGCCCCGCCCGGAACTCGACGGCCATCGATTACGTCGCCAGGAACCGGCCGAGTTGCGGCGCGGCCTCACCCGGATGCTTGGCCTGAATGCCCTCGCCGATCGCCTGCAGCTTCCACTCCGGTCCCTGCCGGTACACCTTCGCCATCACCATGCCGGTGAACGGCATGCCGCCCTGCAGCGTGTAGCGGGCCAGTTCGGCGTTGGTGGTGCCGTCCACGAGGCGGCAGAACGCGTTCCGGACCTGCTCGAACGTGTGGCCCTTGTACGAGGTGACGATGAACATGACGGTGTTGACGTGCGGCGGGATCCGCGTCAGGTCGACGAGCACGACCTCGTCGTCGCCGGCGCCCTCACCGGTGAGGTTGTCGCCCTGGTGCTGGATGGATCCGTCCTTCGACGTCAACTGCCCGTAGTACGCGACGTCGACGATGTTGTGGTCGGCGAACAGGACCGCCGAGGCGTCCAGGTCGATGTCCACCGACCGATTGCCGAACAGGCCGCGCTTCTCGACCGGGTCCCACCCGAGGCCCATGCGCAGGAACGTCAGCGCCACCCCGCCTTCCTTGCGCAAGGTCACCTTCTGGCCCTTGACCAGGCTGACCGGGCGGTTCTTGGTGAGGCTCACCTCGGCAGGCGGAGCGGCCGGCGCGGGGGCCTGCTGGGCGGCCGCGGGCTGGCCGTAGGGCTGGGGAGGTGCGGTCTGCGGGTACTGCGGCGCGGGTGCCGGATGACCGTACGGCTGGGGAGGTGCCTGCTGCGTGTACCGGGGCTGCGTGTACTGGGGCTGGGGCGCCGCCGGCTGGCTGTAGGGCTGAGGTGCTGCGGGCTGAGGTGCTGCGGGCTGCGGTGCCGGCTGAGCGGCAGGTGCATCGTCGACCGACACCCCGTGGTCGGTGACCAGCGCGGCGAAGCCACCGGCGTAGCCCTGACCGACGGCCCGGACCTTCCACGCACCCTGGCGACGGTACAGCTCGAGAGCGATGACGATCGATTCGCTGCTCAGGCCCTCGATGCGGTACTCGTACAACACCGCGCCGGTGGCGTCGGAGACCCGCGCGGTGGGCGGCGCGAACTGCCCGAAGGTGCTCGACGCGTCGTCGAGGGTGATCACGGCGCGGACCTGTTCGATGTCGGCGGGAACCGCACCGAGCGACACCGCCAGGGACGCCGCCTGCCCCGGAGCGCCCGGAACCAGACGCACGCCCGGACCGGTGGGCTGGTTGAAGAACACGAAGTCGGCGTCCGACCGGACCTTGCCGTCGGCCTTCACCAGCAGAGCGGACAGATCGGCCGGAGTGGTCAGCTCGAGCGAGACGACTACGTCGGAGGCGGTGATCGGGCCGTTCTGGCCCTTGGCGAGCGAAGTGGTCACGTCAATCGTCCTCACTGGATAGGCGTACACCGAAAGCGGCACTCGGTTGGGATCGGTCGAGTTCGGTCCCCACTCCGAGTTCGGTCCCCACTCTACGAACCGGACGGGAGCCGGGTGGAACCGGCAAACCAGGCGAGGATCTCCTCGCCGGCCGAGACACCCGACTCCTCGGTGACGGCGACGGTCGGATGCTGCCAGTTCAGCGCCTCGAGTTCCCCGTGGCACGGACGGATCGCGGCATCGGCCGCCTCGAGCATCGGGGCGTCGAGCGCGCCGTCGCCCGCGGCGAACACCGGCGAGTCCTCGCTGAGCACCCCGTCGGCCACGAGCCGACGGTGCACCTCGGCGACCGCGTGGCTCTTGCACACGCTGTCGGGAACCGTATAGATCTTCCGGCCCTGCTGGGAAGCACCCCAGCCGCGCACGCGGCACCACTCGTCCCACTCGACGAGGAAGTCGGCGGGCTGCGCGTCAACGTCGACGACGAGGTAGCAGAACAGGTCGTCGGCGATCCGCAGCTTGCGCACCCAGTCCGGTGAGATCCGCGCCCGTAGAGCGGTGAGCACCTCGTCGAGGCCCGCGCCGCCGGCCCGCACCGCGAGGTCGAGCCCTTCGCGCCAGGCCGGGTCCGGTTCGCCGTCGACGAGGATCGCACCACCGTTGCTGGTGATCGCGTACCGCCACGGCCCGCCCGGCAGCGTGATGCGCCGGAACTGCGCTGGGGTGCGGGTCGTGGTCGGGACGAGTTGTGCGGTCGTGCTCAGCTCCCGTAAGCGCTGCGCGGACGTTTCCGTCAGGTACGACAGCGGGGCGCCCTCGTGGTACTCGACGCACAGCAGATCGGCGCGGTCGAGCTGGGCCCGCGTCATCGCCGCCCGCGAATAGATGAGTGTGCGGTCGAGGTCCGAGGCGATGAGCGCGGTCGTCACGGTAGGTCCTTGATCAGGCCCATGCAGGAATAGGCGAGGTCGGGGACCTCCACGACCGGGACACCGCGCGCCGCGGCGAGCATCCGGATGTGCGCGTGTTCGGGGGCGTCGGCCTCGCGCACGAGAACTTTCCACGGCAGACGCCGCAGCAGCACGCGGGTCGTCTCTCCCACACCCGGTTTGACGAAGTTCACGCTGGAGATCCCGTATCGGGCCCGGATCAGTTCCACCGACGCCCAGCCCGCCCAGGTCGGGGTGCGATCGGAGTTCATGACCCGACGGGCGTCGGCGACCGCGCACTCGCGGTCGCCGAACTCCGCGCACACCGCGTCGATCAGCGTCGTCGACACGTCCTCGTCGGCGAGTTCGGCGTAGAACTTCGCGCCGTGGAACTCGCCCGGCCCGATCAGGGTGTCGTTGAGGACGGTGCGTGAGATCAACCCGGACACAGTGGAATTCAGGCATGCCGAGGCGATGAGGAAGTCGTCACGGGTGCCGTAGGTGCGCACACACTGCCCGGGGTCGGCCAGGACCGCGAGATCGTCGGACAGCGCCGGGCCACCGGCTGCCGCGTACTCGGCCAGCGCCGCGGACAACTCGCGGGCGATCGCGCCCTTGCCGGTCCACCCGTCGACGAAGACCACCGACGCCGGATCGTGCCGCGCGGTGATGTGGTCGAGCGCGGCGGCGTCGATGCCGCGGCCCCGCACGATGGATACCGCGTAGTGCGGCAACGACAGTCCGTGATGATGCTGTGCCCACCGCCGGATCAGGATGCCGACGGGCGTGCCGGCGCGGGCCAGCGACACGAGTGTCAGGTCCGGTCCGCGTTCTGCCAGAAGGAGTTCGGTGACGGTGCCGACCGCGCGCGCCAGCCGCCCGGAGGTCTCGGCAAGCACCTTGTCGAACAGTTCGCGGTACGCCGCGTTTGGCCGGTATTCCACCGGCAGCGACTCGGCGTAGTGCGCCAGCCCGGCCTGGATACGTTGCTCCCGCTCGGCGATGTCGGCTTCGAGGTCGACGTGCGAGAGGTCCTTGAGCAGCCAGGTCACGTCGTCCGGTGCGTACGACCCGAATCCGGGCCCGGTCAACGGTGCCGTCACAGCGCCTCCCTGCTGGTACGAAGCGCGACCGGGTCGGTCGCGGGAACCGTCGCGACGAGCACGTCCTCACCCGCGGCGGTGAGGACGTCGACGAGTCCTCCGGTCGCGCGGAGTCGGTCGGTGTCCGCGGGACTGTCGACCACCAGCACGAGCACGGGCGGCCGGTCGACGTCCGGCCAGTGCGCGTTGTACAGGTACCGGGGTGCCTCGGCTTCGTGCGTCTCCGGCACGTGTTCCGGTGCGAGGAAGGTGAATCCGCGGCGCAGCGGATAGCCGGGGACGTCGAGGACGTAGCCGGGGGAGCGGGTGGTGGTCTGGAACCGGGTGGGCGTGCCGCGGGTCGCGAGGGCGTCGGCGAGCCGCAGCGGCAGGTACATCAGTTCCTCGTGCCCGACGACGACGGCCGGACGACCGGGTTCGAGCGCTGCCGCGAGGGCGTCGGCGGCCGCGGCGATCGCAGCGTCGAAACCCGCGGTGTCGGTGTTCAGGAATCCGTGCCGACCCCCGTCGGGAACGGTTGCCGGCCAGGGAAGCTCGACGAACTCGGCGGTTCCGCGATGCGGTGCGCGCGGGTTCAGCATCGGATCGGGCAGTGCCGTCACGCGTTCGGTGGTGCCCTCGGGAATCACGGCCCGGCCGGACGCGAGCGACACGTGCTCGATCCGTGCGCCGAGATCACCGGCGGCCTCCGCCACCGCACGGTGGTGTTCCTCGGCGCGCATGTCGACGAGGGAGGCGATCACGTACCGGCTGCGCGGGTGGTGCCGGTGCAGCGCGCGAATGGCATCGAGTGCGGTTGTCCCGGTAGAGATCTCGTCGTCGACGAGAACGAGCGGCGCCGAGTTCGCGAACAGGTCCGGGGAGGTCGGCTGGAGCAGGTGGAAGGTCGCGTGGGAGTGTCCCTCCTCGAAACCCGCGAACGTGTCGGCGCCCGGAACGTCGCGGCGGGTGGAATGCAGGTAGCAGGCCGCGCCGATGCGCGCGGCCACACAATGCCCCAGGCCCGTCGCGGTCTCGGCGAAGCCCAGGACGACTGCCGTCGACGCATCCTCGCCGAGCAGTTCGGCCACCAAATCGCCGAGCCGGTCGCCGGCGGCGATCACGACCGCGGGATCGGTCGGCACGTGCTTGCCGAGCACGGTGGACACCAGCAGGTGCGCACGGCGCGGATTGCGGCGCAGCCCGGGCCGGACCAACTCCGGCACCCGGTACCCGGTGGCCGAATCGTGGTGGTACAGCGTCAGGCCGAATTCTTCTGTCGCCCAGGGAATCCGAACGTCCTCGGTGACGCCGGCCGGAGCGGCGGCGCTCACCGGTCCACCAATGCGGTCAGCAGGTCCACGAACGTGACTCCTTTGTTGGTGACACCGAACACCGACGCGCGCAGCACCGTCTGCTGCGCCCACGTGCGGTGCGGGCGGCGTTCGTTCATCTTGTTGCGATATCCGGAGGCGCGGACGCCGCCGGTGTCGCCGCCGAGGATGTCGACGGCGTCGTGGTATTCCTCGTGGGTCACCGCGGACAGTGCGTGCACCGCGGCAACGTGCGACGGATGGATCACCGTCTTGCCCTGGATGCCGTTGGCCCGGTCCAGCGCGATCTCCCGGAGCAGCCCGTCGAGGTCGCGGCTCACGAGCTGCTGGCGGAACAGCACCGCATCGTGTTCCTCGAACGGGGTGGCCCGAAGCATCGGCCGGAACATGCGTTCGTGATCGGCGAAGTACTCCCACACCGGACCGGTGATGACGAACCCGGTGCCGTCGGTGCGGCCCAGGTAGTTGACGACATCGGCGATGACGTCGACGACGACCCGCACGTCGTAGATCGTCAGGTCGCGATCGCGCCGGATCCCGAACGTGCCGCACATGTCGGTCGCGCCGATCCGCACGGCCAGCACCCGCTGCCGGTGCTCGGCGAGCAGCGCCGACACGGCCTGCAGTTCGTGGTCGCGGGTCTGACGATGGACGAGTTCGCTGGACTCGAGCACCGGCATCGCGTACAGGTGCTTCCCGAGCCGTTCCGACGCCGCGGCGACCGCCTCGAGGAACGCGCCCCCGGTGCGCGCTCCGAACTTCGGCAACACGAAGCCGGTGAGGGCACCGACCCCCGCGCCGAGCTCGGCGGCGATGCGTTCGACGCCGTCGGGTGTGCGCACCCGGACGAACAGCAGCATGCCCGCCGCATCCGTCCCGGCCAGCCGGTCGAGGGTATCGACGGTGTTGCGCAGCCCTTCCTCCACCTCGTCGTCGGCGACGGCGTCCTCCAGATCCAGAACCATCGAGGTGACCCCTTCGGCGGCGCGGCGCAGCACGGTCGCGGCCAGATCCGGGCGGGTCGCCGGTACGTAGAGGGTTGCACCGAGCGCGAGCGCCAGGCGTTCACGGTCGTCGCTGTCGTCGAACGGTTGGGGGTGGTGGAGGAACAAGGTGTCCCGTGTAGCCGGATCCAGGTGACGGAAGTGGCATGTGCCACGCACCTGCGTGAAGGTCCCCCCGCTCATGGGCTGTCCGTCCGTCCTCTCATTCGTTGCACCACCCCGGTGATGAAGTCCGTCACCGCGTCCAGATCGCGCACGTACGCCCAGTAGTCCGGGTGGATTCCTGTCAGCGAATCGACGGCTCTGTCGATCCGGGCGAGTTGTGCGTCGAGTACCGAGCCCCATTCTGCGGTCAATCCACGCTGCACCGCGAGGTGCTGCGCGTCACGCAGTCGGAAGCGCACGGCGTCGACCTTCGCTCCTGGATTCTCCCGTACGGCGCGCAGTGTTGCGAGTCGGCCGGTGACGGCGTCGACGTTGTGTTCGGCGACCGACAATTGCGAGCGTGCTGCGTTGGCGTGATCGAGGGCCTCCTCGGGCCGGCCGGCCGACAACGCGGCGCGTGCCGCGACCAGGCTCTCCTCGGCTTTCGCGAGCATTTCGGTGGCGCGCCGGTCGTTGCCGGTCAGGTCGGCGGAACTGGCAGCGTTGAACTCGCGCAACAGCGCCGAGTAGGCCGGTGCGAGACCCTCGAGCCGGGTGCGGACCGCACCGATCCGTGTGGTCACGGACGCGACGGTGTTCCGGGCCCGCTCCGCCTGCGCGGGTGCCTCGTCCAGGGCCGCTCGCAGCGCCGCCGTCGCCTGTTCGACCTGCCCGGCCTGCTTCCGGATCGCGCCCGCCCCGGCAGCGGCCCCGAGCGCGGCCAGCGCGGCGTCCAGCGCTCCCGCCGCGGCCCGGACCGACGGATAGTCGGCGAACACTGTATTCTCCGGCGACTGCAGTGCCTGCGCGACGGCGTGCGCCGCGGTGCGGGCCCGGTGCGCAAGTTGTGGTGTGGCCGCAGCGACGGCCATCGCGTGTTCGAGATGCGCGCGATGGGCCCCGTAGAAGTCGTCCAGAGTTCTTGTCGCGGAACCGATCCGATGGATCGCCTGCTCGTACTCGGCGGCGCTCGCCAGGGGCTGCTCCGGTTCGGTGCGGGCGAGTCGGAGGTAGAACTCGGCGGCGTCGTAACACGCTTCGCGGATCGGTGTCCACATGCGGATCAGGCCACGCTCGGGTTCCAGTTCGTGCGACGCGGTGACCGCGGCTTCGGCGACCGACTGCCGCCGGTCCATGTCGAGGAAGGCCGCCACCATCGTGTCGTGGGCGTGCCGGGCTGCCGGATCCTCGGTAGGCCCACCCCCGAAGAGTCGGCGCGTGAATCGGCTCGCCACGACCCGAATGGTACTGGTCGCTCCGCCCGGGCCGCGGGTCGGCGAGGAGGCTGGGAGCGTAGCTATGGATATCCGTTTAGGCTGGAGAGAACACGCGCAAATCGGGCGGGTCCGTTCGGGCCCGCCGACCCACGATCGAAAGGACCCCGCATGGGCGTCAGCTTGACCAAGGGCGGAAACGTTTCCCTCACCAAGGAAGCGCCGAACCTGACCGCTGTGGCCGTCGGCCTCGGCTGGGATGTCCGCACGACGACCGGCACCGACTTCGACCTCGACGCCAGCGCGATCGCCACCGGTGCCGACAAGAAGGTCGTTTCCGACCAGCACTTCGTGTTCTTCAACAACCTGAAGTCGCCCGACGGCTCGATCGAGCACGCCGGCGACAACCGCACCGGTGAGGGCGAGGGCGACGACGAGGTCATCAACGTCGACCTCGCGGCGGTCCCGGCGAACATCGACAGCATCTTCTTCCCGGTGTCGATCTACGACGCCGAGACCCGCAGCCAGTCGTTCGGTCAGGTCCGCAACGCCTACATCCGCGTCGTCGACCGCGCGAACGGCAACGAACTGGCCCGCTACGACCTCACCGAGGACGCCTCCACCGAGACCGCCATGGTGTTCGGTGAGCTCTACCGGCACGGCGCCGAGTGGAAGTTCCGCGCCATCGGCCAGGGCTACGCGTCCGGCCTGGCGGGTATCGCCCGCGACTACGGCGTGAACGTCTAGACCGTACGCTGGACCCGATCCGGTCCCGGTCGTCCGTGCCGGGACCGGATCGTTGTGTATTGCAGTACCTCGCTGCATCGACCTGACTACTGACAAGAAAGGCCGCAGTCGTGTTACTGCGAATATTCGGGGCGTCGTTCGCCGTCACCGTCGTCTCCCTGGTCGTCGCCTTCTTCTACGGCGGCCCCCAAGCTCTGTTCCTCTGCGTCATCCTCGGCATCCTCGAGGTCTCGCTCTCGTTCGACAACGCGGTCATCAACGCGACCGTGCTGCAGCGGATGAGCGATTTCTGGCAGAAGATCTTCCTCACCGTCGGCATCCTCGTCGCCGTGTTCGGCATGCGCCTGGTGTTCCCGCTGGTCATCGTGTGGGCCGCGTCGGGACTCGGGCCCGTCGAGGCGCTGAGACTCGCCCTGAATCCGCCGGCCGACGGGGCCGCGTACTTCCCCGACGGCAGCCCCAGCTACGAAACGCTCATCACCGACGCGCATCCGCAGATCGCTGCGTTCGGCGGCATGTTCCTGTTGATGTTGTTCCTGCACTTCATCTTCGAGGAACGCGAAATCAAGTGGCTGCAGTGGATCGAGCGCCCCCTCGCGAAGGCCGGCAAGCTCGACCAGCTCGAGGTCGTCGTCGCGTCGGCGCTGCTGCTGATCACGGCGACGGTCATCGCGCCCGACGACAAGGTGTCGACGGTGATGATCGCCGGCGTGCTGGGCATGATCACCTACATCGCGGTCAACGGGCTCGGCGAGATGTTCCACATCCCCGAGGAGGGCGAGGAGGAGTCCACGGGCGGGCCGTCGGGTCTGGCCAAGGCCACCGGTAAGGCCGGCTTCTTCCTGTTCCTCTACCTCGAGGTTCTCGACGCCTCGTTCTCGTTCGACGGCGTCATCGGCGCGTTCGCGATCACGTCCGACCCGATCATCATCGCCCTGGGCCTCGGCTTCATCGGCGCGATGTTCGTCCGGTCGATCACGATCTTCCTGGTGCGCAAGGGCACGCTGTCGGAGTACGTGTACCTCGAGCACGGCGCCCACTGGGCGATCGGTGCGCTCGCGCTGATCCTGCTGTACTCGATCGGCACGCACGTCCCCGAGATCGTGACCGGCCTCGTCGGTATCGCTCTGATCGGCGCGGCATTCGCCTCCAGCATCTACCGCAACCGCAAGGAGAGGGCACGAGAGGCAGCCACCGCCTCCTGACCCGGGCTCCCGCACCCCACGGTGAAGGGCACGTTCGACCGGTTCGACCGGTTGGACGTGCCCTTCACCCGTTTCGGGGCCGGCCGTCACCGAGTGTCGTACGAACATATGAACATCGGTCTTCCCGGCCGCATCACCCCGTGTTTCACCCTCTCCCGCGGTTAACGGAGACGAGGCGAACGTCGACCTTGCTGCTGAGTACAACGCGCTGCCCTTCCGGCCGGTGAAGCCGAGAGGCCGGATCACGCGTGTGGCAGTGACGTTTCTCCGAAATGCCGCGGCACCTGCGAATCCGTGTCTCGGGACCGGAGGCGCGCGCTGCCGTCGTGTGCGGGGCGGAACGTATCGCAAGGAGATGTGGACACGATGGTGCTGGATACGGTTGCCGACGACCTCCGCGTATTGCGGAAAGCGGAAGTACGCCTCGCGGAGGCGCACGAGCTGGCCCGGTGGGACGAACTCATCGGCGCGAACCCCGACGGTGGCTCGGTCTGGCGTGGCCGGGAGTACTCCGAACACGAACGGGTCCTGGGCTTCACCCCGGTCTATCTGATGGTCGACGACATCGCCTGCACCGTGCTCGAGCGCCGCATCCCGCTGCTGGGGCGGCTGTGGCATCTGCCGGCGGGACCGGGCGTACTCGACGTCACGACCCTCATGCGGGTGTCCGATGCGTTGGCGGAGTTCGCGGCCGAGCAGGGTGTGTTCACCGTGCGGATCGAACCTCTGATCCGCGACGATGCCGCCGAGCGGGAGCGCCTGCTCGCGGCCGGGTATCGGCGCGTGCCGGGCTGGGCGCCGTCGAACACGATCGTCGTGGACATCACCGGATCGGAGGACGACGTGCTGGCCCGGTTCGGGCAGCGGGCACGCCGCTGGATCCGCAAGGCCGCCCGGGTCGGTGTCGTCGTCGAACGGGTCGAGGCGACCGACGAGAACTGCCGAGTTCTCTACGATCTGCTGACCGCCACGGCCGACGGCCGGTTCCCGATCCGGGCCTTCGAGCATGTCCGGAGCATGTACCAGCGGCTGCAGGCCAGTGGTAACGGCCAGTTGTTCCTCGCGCGTCTCGACGGGCGGGTCGTGGCAGGCGCCTACGCGATGCTCGTGGGTGAGAACGCTCTGTACCTGACCGGGGCGTCGGTGCGGAAAGAGCCGGGCCGGTCCGAGGAGAACGGGCTCGGCGCGCACGGCGTCGGTCACGCGGTGCAGTGGGAACTGATGCGGTGGGCGCGCGAACACGGGGCGGTGCGGTACGACATGTGCGGGACCCCGCCGTCGGCGGAGGCGGACGATCCGGCACATCCGCTGCACGGCGTCGGCCAGTTCAAGTTGAGTTTCAACAAGACCATCATCGACTACATCGGCGCCTACGACGTGCCGGCACGACGGATCCGGGCGAATCTCCTGTACGGCTACGAGCGGATCCTGATCGCGGCGGCGGGACATCCGTTGTTCCGCAGGTTCCTCACCTGACCGGATGACGTCGTCGCCGCGGGAAGGCTGTCGGTCGCGGGAACGCTTCGGAGTCAGGGAGTTCGGAACACTCCCTCACGCAGAAGTGTTTCCGCGTCGGCGAAAGCGCGGGCGCGGCGCGTGATGGTGGGCGCGCCCGGCGGGTTGCCGTTCCACTGGTCGAACAGTGTGCTCAGGCTCAACACCAGCCGTTCGGGTGCATGCCACGAACTCCATCGTTCGAAGTCGTTGCTGCGCGCGATCTCTCGCGCCGCCTGTCGCACGGAGATTCCGCGCGCGTGGTGAACGCGGCCGATGTCGCGGAGCCACAACCAGTAGTCGCGGACCGCGCGCAGGTCGTCTACGGTCCCGGTCGATCCGTGACCGGGAACGTACACGGCGGCGTCCCACCCGATGAGGCGATCGAGGGCGGCGAGCCAGTTGTCGAGCGGGCCGTTCCACAGGATCGGGGTGGATCCGACCCACAAGAGGTCGCCGGTGAACACCACGCCCGCGTCGGACACGTGCACGACGACGTCGCCCGCGGTGTGGCACGGGCCGAGGCGCTCGAGATCGACCGTGCGATCGCCGATCGTCAGCCGGTGTGTCGTGTCGAAGGTGCGGTCCGGCAAACGCGGTGTGCGACGGGGGAATCGGGCTCCCGCTCGCACCCGTGCCGAGTAGGCCACGGCCGCACCCACCGGCCCCGGCACGCGGCCGATCAACTCGCCGACGGCCGCCAATGCCCTCAATCCGGCGGGTGGCAGGTCCTCGTGCATCGCGTCCAGCGCCGCCGCGCTGGTGGTGATCCGCGCCGTCGGGGGCAGTGTGTCGTTGCCCCACCAGTGATCTCCGTCGGAATGGGTGTTGACCGCTTCCGTGACGGGAGCGTCGGCGACGAGCGGTCGCTGTACGTCGGAAATGCGCTCGGCCCACGCCACATCCCAGACGGTGTCCACGACCAGGGATGCCGCGCCGGGGGAGACGACGAGCCCGGTGTTTGTTTCGCCCCATCCGCCGCCCGGGCGCACGAACGCCCACACCGCGTCGCCGATCTGTGTCAGACCACCGTGTTCCATATCCGTCCCCCACTCTGTTGGACCATCCACGCTGCTCTGTATGGACCATCCACGCTACCGCTCGGTGGCCGTGGGTTTCGGCCGGAGGGTGTGCGGGTAAGTCGCACGTGGTAACTGTGCGAGGAGAGGTGGATGTGGCATGAGACCAGCGACCGTACTGGGAACCGCAGCGGCGACGGCGATCACCGCTTTCGTCGGGTCCGTCGCTTCCCGGGAATCGGATTCCCGCTGGTACCGGCGCCTCCGTAAGCCGTCGTTCCAGCCGCCGGCATCGGCTTTCCCTGTCGTCTGGACCGCCTTGTACGCCGACATCGCGGTCACCTCCGCAGCGGCGATCGACGAACTGACCCGGCGTCGCGAACTCGACGCGCGACGCGCGTACGTCGCCGCGCTCGCCGCGAATCTCGTGCTCAACGGCTCGTGGTCGTGGGTGTTCTTCAAGGGCGGACGGCTCGTCCCGGCAACGGTGGTCGCGGCACTGCTCGCCGCCAGCAGTGCCGACCTCGTACGACGTACCGCCGACGCCGTCCCCGTCGCGGGTGCGGCGCTGGCGCCCTATGCGGCGTGGACCGGGTTCGCGACGGTGCTGAGCGGGCGGATCGCGCAGCTCAACCGGTGACGTGCTTCACCCGGCGCAGGTGCCCGGCGACCGGGACTTCGGCATACGCGATGATGGGGGCATGCTCGAAGCACCCGTGATGATCGGCATCGTCTCCATCTGCATCGGATTCGTGTTCTTCATGCTCGCCGCGACCGGCACCAGGAGCAAGTGGGACAAGAAGGTGACGATCACGCTGTTCGCCGTCGCGATCGTGTTCATGACGATCATCCCAGTGATCGGTGCGGTCGGCTTCGCGGCCTGACCGCACGTCTCACGACCGGGTGAGTGCATCGCGCAACACGGCGGCGAACTTCTCGGGCTGCTCGGTGAATCCGGCGTGACCGCCCGGAAACTCCTTCGGTGTCAAGGAAAGTGCCTCGGCCAGGGCCATCGACGTCGCGTACGTCGCGAGCCCCCGCGACTCGGCGCCGATGCCGATCACGAGTCGTGCGGGCGTCGCCGCCAACGCGTCGAGGTCGGGCAGATAGCGGGTGGTTCCCCGAATCTCGTGGGCGAAGAAGCGGGCGCCGTCGGCGAGGTCCTGTGCCGGTGACTCTCCCGGCGGGGGACCGGCGGGTTGTTCGTCGGGCCCGGTATCGCCGGGATCGTCGAATCCGGCGAAGTCCATGAACGCGGCCCACGCCGCGCCGAGACCCTCACGGTGGAAGGTGTCGACCATCGCGTCCACCGCGGCGCGTCGCTCGGCGGCGTCGGGCAGCAACTCGAGCAGCGGCGGTTCGTGAGCAACCAGCGTGCGTACCCGCTCCGGGTGCAGTGTCACAAGCGCGAGACCGGTGACCGCGCCTCCGCTGGTGCCGAAGACGTCGGCGGATTCCGCGTCGAGGGCGTCGAGCACGGCGACGAGGTCGGCGGCGCGCAGGTCGGGTGTCGAATCGGAGTGCGGGTCGTCGAGGACGCTGCGCCCGATGCCGCGCGGGTCGTGGGTGAGGACGGTGTGATCGTCCGCGAGGACCTCGGCGAACGGGGCCAGTGCCGTGGCCCCCATCGGGGCGCCGGTGAGGATCAGCAGTGGGCCGGCGCCGCGAATCTCGCAGTGCAGCCGGCCGCCGGACACGGGAACGGTGTGTGTGATGGTCATGCACGAACAGACCCCCGCGGATGTGTTTTCTCATCGCATTGTCGATTGAGGACCGAAGTTGTCCGCAATCGCTCCTACCGTGGGTTACATCATCACCACGACGGAAGGGCAGTGGACATGACCGACAATTCCCGAACCGGAGAACGCGCGGACATCCTCGACATCCTCGCGGAGCAGCGCGAGATGCTGCTGATCACCGCCCGCAACCTGACCGACGAACAGGCCCGCACGCGCAGCACCGTCAGCGATCTCACGGTCGGCGGTCTGATCAAGCACGTCACGGCGACGGAGAAGACCTGGATCGAGACGATCCGCAACCTCGACGACACCACCACGTTCGACATGGAGTCGGCGATGGTGCAGTACTACATGAACGACGACGAAACCCTCGCCGGCCTGCTCGATGCGTACGCCGACGTCGCGCGGGAGACCGAACGGTTCGTCCTGGCACTCGACGATCTCGACCTGCAGGTGCCGCTGCCCACCGCGCCCTGGGCGCCGGAGCGGGAGTGGTGGAGTGCGCGAAAGGTGTTGCTGCACATCATCCGTGAGACCGCGCACCACAGCGGCCATGCGGACATCATCCGCGAGTCGCTCGACGGAGCGAACAGCACCCTGCAGCGCGGCGCCGACGCCGGCATGACCTTCGACTAGCCGCCTCTTTCCCCGCCCTCCTTTTTCCGAGCGAATGTATCCCTCGTCTCCTTCAATCGACTGAATGTACCGCTCGCTCGGAAAAAGAGGGGGAGGGCCGCACTGCTGCCTTCCGTGCGGAGTCCAGTGCGAAAAGGTTCTCGTCCCACCCGGATTCGAGTGGGCCGAAGAAGTGGAAGCGCACCTGCTTGACCTTGTACAGCCACCGGCCGTCGATCTTGACGATCTCGTCGGTGTACCGGCCGGCGGCGACGCTCGCGACCCCGTCGGTGACGCACGGCTGCCACAGGAACGAGCGGACGGTCGCGCGGTCGCCGTCGAGGTCGATCTCCAGGTTGGTGATGAAGTGCCAGAAGGCGGTCAGTCCGCCGTCGGCGAGGCCGGCGAAGAACTCGCGCATCTCGGCCTTCCCTCGCGGGTGGGAGAGGCCGTCGAATTCACCGTCGTCGGTGAACAGGTCCATCAGCGCGTCCCAGTCCCCGTCGTCGAGGTGACGGCAGTAGCGGGCGTCGAGCAGGCGGATCGCCTCGAGGTCTTCGAGGCGGGCGATGCGGTCGGCGAGTGCGGCCTCGCCGGTGGACTCCAAGGTGGTCACAGCAGGATCCTCTCGAGGTCGAGAACGAGATGTTGATTAACGAACGTTTATGTGAGGTGGACCATATGTGAGCCGTGTCGAGTGGTCAAACCGGGGTTCTTGCTGGTCTTTTGTCCGACCTCTACGCTCCAAGGCATGAACACTCGATCGGTTGGTGTGCAGGTGGGGGTGCGCGAACGCATTCTGGAGACGGCGCTCGACGAGTTCTATGCGTCCGGATTCCACGGTGCGACGATGCGCAATATTGCCAACAGTGCAGGTTGCAGCGCTGCGAATGTCTACAACCACTTCGAGAACAAGTCCGAATTGCTCGTCGAGATCCTGCGACGGGCCAGTGACGAGCAGTTCACCGTCACCCGCAACGCGCTGCGCAAGGCCGGCCCGCATCCGGCGGATCGCTGGCGTGCGGCGGTCGTGGCGCACTCCCTTTACACCGCCCGCAATCCCCGCGCGTGCCTGGTGGCCAACTCCGAACTGCGCTACCTCGGCGAAGTCGACCGCAAGCGCGTCGTCGGCTCCCGCGACGCGCAGGAACAGTTGTTCGTCGACATCGCTCGAGATGGCGTCGACCAGGGATTATTCTCCGTTCCGCACGTACACCAGGCCGTCACGGCGGTGCTGACGATGTGCGCCGGCATCCCGCTGTGGTTCCGGGCCGACGGTCCGCTCTCGGCCCAGCAGGTCGCCGACGATTACGGGGTCTACGCCCTCAATCTCGTCGGATATCGGACTTCGTAGCGTTCACCCGTTGACTGGTGACGGGGGTCATGCTCTACTGGGTGAACAAGCGTTAATGACCTGCTTGTCCGCCTGCCCGGCCCATCGAGGGAGTGTCCATGACCCACCGGCCGTCCCAGCCACGCACCGATACCCCGCGCTACCTCACCGAGGAACGCCTCGCCATCCGTGACCTCGCGCGGGACTTCGCGATGACGAAGGTGCTGCCCATCGCCAACGAACTCGACCCCGTCCAGGGCACGATCCCGGATTCGCTGAAGAAGGAAATGGCCGAGATCGGCTTCTTCGGCATCATGATCCCGGAGGAGCACGGGGGCCTCGGGCTCGGCGTCTTCGAGTACTGCCTCGTCGCCGAAGAGCTGTCCCGGGCCTGGATGAGCGTGTCGGGCCTGCTCGCCCGCGGCAACGGCATGGGCGGCGGTTTCACCCCGGAGCAGGAGGCCGCACTGCTGCCGAAGGTCGCCCGCGGCGAATACCTCGGCGCCTACGCGCTCTCCGAGGCCGAAGCCGGATCCGACGTCGCCAACATCTCGTGCCGCGCCACCCGCGACGGCGACGAGTGGGTCGTCAACGGCACCAAGATGTGGTGCACCTACGCCGACGAAGCCGACTACCTGGTCCTGTTCGCGCGCACCGACCCGAACAAGGACCCCGCCAAGCCACACCGCGGCATCAGTGCGTTCCTCGTGGAGAAGGAACGCGGTAGCTTCCCGGAAGGGATCTCCGGCACGAAGGTCCGCAAGATCGGCTACTTCGGGTGGAACACCTGGGAGCTGTCGTTCGACAACTTCCGCATCCCGGCGTCGGCGATGCTCGGCGAGGAGGGCAAGGGCTTCTACCTCGCCGTGTCGGGACTCGAGGTCGGCCGAGCGCACACCGCGGCGCGGGCGATCGGCCTGGCACGGGCCGCGCTCGAGGACTCCATCGCGTACGTCCACACCCGCCGCCAGTTCGGCCGCCCCATCGGCGATTTCCAGCACCTCCGGTTCAAGATCGCGAAGATGGCCGCGGACATCGAAGCGGCCCGCCAGCTCATGTACTCGGTCGCCACCGACATCGACACCGGGCGGCGCTGCTCGCTCGAGGCGTCGATGTGCAAGCTCGTCGCCACCGAGATGGCCGAACAGGTCACCAGTGAGGCCGTGCAGATCCACGGCGGCGCCGGCTACACCACCGACTTCCAGGTCGAACGGCACTGGCGGGATGCGCGTCTGACGAGGATCTTCGAGGGCACCAGCGAGATCCAGATGCGCATCATCTCCGACGAACTGCTCGGAAGGGTCGAAGGCTGATGACACTCACGACCTCCGCCCTCATCAGCGTCGGCGACCGCACCGCCGGCGCCGCCCGGGCACTCGCCCCACTGCTCGCCGAAGCCGGCATCGCCCTGCCCGGCGGCAGTGCGCTCGCGGGCGCGATCGCCGCCGAACTGCTGACGCCGCCCATCCCCGGCGCCACCCGGACCGGCATCGCCTGGTCCACGACCCGGCCGGTCACCCCCGACGACACCGTCCTCGCGGACGTACTGGTCACCCGCGTCGCGGACGGCACCGTCGACCGGCACGTCCGGCTCCTCGACGAGACCGGAACAGTACGGGAGCACGGAACCGAAACCTGGCGGCTCGACGACCCGACGGCGGCCCCGGCGCGGCCGGAGCTGGACTTCTGCACCGCGGCGTGGGGTGAGCTGCTGCGCGCACGTCTCGACGAGGACGCGGAATTCGCGTCGTCGCTGTCGAGCTGGGACGGCACGATCGGCCTGCGCTGCGACGACCGGGAACTGCACCTGCGGATCTACAAGGGCCGCATCGTCGACGTCACGCGGCGCACCCCGCACGGCGCGACCTTCACCTTCGTTGCGCCGGCCCATCTCTGGGCCGAGGTGGTGCTCGCCGAACGCGACGACTTCATGCGCCGTGCCATCGGCGGCGAATTCTCCTCCAGCGGAGACGGATACGAGTACCTGCGACTCACCAAACCGCTCAACATCGTCATCGCGCACGCGCGCGCACTCGCCCAGGAGGTCCGGCCGTGATCGAAGCGCGCTACCTCGAGATCGCCGGTGCCCTTGGCTTCGTCGAGATCGTCACGCCCGATGCGCATCCCGCGCCGGACACGTTGCCGACCGTCCTCTGCATCCACACCGCCGGGCAGAGCGGCGTGCAGTACCGTCACGTCGCCCGCGGTCTCGCCGCCCGCGGATACCGCGTCATCGTGCCCGATCTGCCGGGCCACGGACGCTCCGAGCCCGCTCCGGGTGGACCGGTCACGTCGCTGACCGCCTACGGCGACTGGCTCTGCGCCGTCCTCGACGAACTCGGGATCGAGCGTCCGTATGTGGTCGGCTGTTCCATCGGCGGCAAGCTCACCCTCGAACTGTCCGTCCGCCCCGAACGTCCGCTGGCCGGCGCCGTCGCGATGGAAGCCGAGGCCGGTCCGGGTCGCGTCAACGTCGCCGGACTGCGGCGGGAACTCGAGGACGTCGCCGGCCCGGCCCGCGCCGAACGCACCTATCTCGGAACCCTGGCGTCGGTGGGCACGTCGGTGCCCGACGACAAAGCACGCGTGATCGCGACGATGCACAAGCGCGAGGACCCCGAGATCTCCTCGTCCGACCTGATCGGCTGGGGTAGCCACGACGTCCGCGATCGTCTGCACCTGATCGACGCACCGATCCATCTCGTCGCCGGCCTCGACGATCCGTGGATCCGCGCCGCCGAGGTCGAGCAGGTGGCCGTCCGCATCAACGAGGCGCATCCCGGTCTCGCGCGGTACACCGGGCTGACGGGGATCGGCCACTACCCGATGGAGGAAGTCGAAGACTTCGCCGCCGTCGTCGACACCTGGTTCCGCGAACTCGACGAAAATACCTGTTCGGTAAGGGATTCCGAGGAGGTTGCGTTGTGACCACCACCGACACCACCTCGCTGACCGGACTCCTCGCGGAACTGATCACAACCGACCCGGACGCACCGCTCGCCTTCGACGTCGTCGGTGACGAGATCCGCACCTGCACCCGCGCGCGTTTCGGTGAACAGGTGGAGGCCCTGTGCACCGAACTCGCGGACACCGGAATCGAATCCGGCCAGTGCATCGCCGTGATGCTGCCGAACTGGTCCGACGCGCTGGTGTGGCAGTTCGCCGCGTCGTCGCTCGGCGCCCACGTCATCGGCGTCAACACCCGCTACAACACCGGCGAGGTCGCGCACATCCTCGTCGCCGCCCGCCCGGCAGTGGTCGCCGTGGCCGCGTCCTTCCACGGCCTCGATCTGTTCGGAACACTCAGTGCCGCAGTGGAATCTGTTTCGGAGGTCGCAACCCCGGCCGTGGCGGTCGTGACCGGCCCGTCCACACCGGCCACACCCGCCGACCCGGCGGGATTCGACCTGGGCGGCGGAGCATGGCTCGTCGGCAGCGGCGACATCCGCGGCACCCGCGTACCCCGCACCCCGGTCACCGCGACGGTCACCGCCGCCGGTGCGGTCGCCGATCCGTCGGACCTGCTCGCGGTGGCGTTCACGACCTCCGGCTCCACCGGCACGCCGAAACTTGCCGCACACCGGGATTCGGCGGTGGTCCGGCACGGCCGCGCCGATGCGGAGATCATGGGAGTCACCCCGGGCGACGTCACGCTGTGTGTGCTGCCGGTGTCCGGAGTGTTCGGTTTCAGCACCGCCATGGCGACTCTCGCCGGCGGCGGAGCCCTGCTCATGGAACCGGTGTTCGACGCCGCCGCGGTTCTGCGCCGCATGCAGGAACTGAAGGTCACGCACGTCGTCGGCGGCGACGACCTGTTCGGCCGGTTGTACGACACCTGGCACGCCGAGCAGCGGTCCGATCTGTCGTCGTTGAAATGGCTGGGTATCGCAGATTTCCTGGGGCGCTCCCACGCCATCGCCCGCTGGGCCCGCGACGAGTTCGGCGCACTGACCTCCGGCGTGTTCGGTTCGTCCGAGGTGTTCGCGCTCACGCTGTTGTGGTCCGACCGGGACCCCGAGTCGGTGCGCTGGAACGGGGGAGGCCGCCCCGTCGCCTCCTCGATCGAGGTGCGGATCGTCGACCCGGTCGACGACGGCGTGCTGCCCGACGGCGAACAGGGCGAACTGCAGTTGCGTGGCCCCAACGTCGTCGACGCCTACCTCGGCAATCCCGATGCCGCACGGCGTGCATTCACGGCCGACGGCTGGTTCCGCAGTGGAGACCTCGCGGTCGCCACCGGTGACGGCGGCTACCGATTCGTGTGCCGCATGGGAGATGTCCTGCGGCTGCGCGGTTTCCTCGTCGACCCCGCGGAGATCGAGCGCCGCCTCGCGCAGCATCCCGATGTGGGAGTCGTCAAGGTCGTCGGGATCACCGGTGAGGGCGGCTACACCAGTGCCGTCGGCTTCGTCGTCCTCACCGACGACGCGTCCGCCGGCACCGACGCCGGTGTGCTGAAGCGCTGGTGCCGTGAGGAACTCGCGGCATTCAAGGTGCCGTCGGCTGTGCACATCGTCGAACACATGCCCACCACCGTGGGCGGAAACGGAACGAAGATCCGGGCCGTCGAGCTGCGCGAGTGGGCGCAGAACTGGACCGATCGCGAAAGGGACCACCGCCGTGACTGATTCCACCGCCAGCGCCACCGATGTGGTGATCTGCGAACCGCTGCGCACCCCTGTCGGCCGATACGGCGGCATGTTCGTCGACGTGCCCGCCACCGACCTCGCCGCCCGGGTCGTCTCGGAGCTGATGTCCCGCACGGGAATCGACCCCGAGCAGATCGACGACGTGATCTTCGGCCAGTGCTACCCCAACGGAGAGGCTCCGGCGATGGGCCGGGTCGCCGCGCTCGACGCCGGCCTGCCCGTCACCGTCCCCGGGCTGCAGCTCGACCGTCGCTGCGGCTCGGGCCTGCAGGCGGTGCTCGACGCGGCGATGCGCGTCCAGACCGGTGTCGCCGACATCGTGATCGCCGGAGGTGTCGAATCCATGAGCCGAGCCGAGTACTACACCGAATCCATGCGCTGGGGCGCCAAGGGTGCCCCCGCGGCCCTGCACGACCGGCTCGCCCGCGGTCGCGTCACCGCCGGCGGCCGCAACCATCCGGTCCCGGGCGGCATGCTCGAAACCGCAGAGAACCTGCGCCGCAAGTACGGCATATCCCGTCTCGAACAGGACGAACTCGCCGTCGAATCGCACCGCCGCGCGGTCGCGGCCATCGACTCCGGCAAGTTCGCGGAGGAGATCGTGCCGGTCACCGTGCCGCAGCGCAAGGGCGAGCCGAGGGTGATCGACCGAGACGAACACCCGCGCGCCGACACCACCGTCGAGACCCTCGCGAAACTGCGCCCGATCATGGGCAAGCAGGATCCGGACGCGACCGTCACCGCGGGCAACGCGAGCGGCCAGAACGACGGTGCCGCAGCTTGTGTCGTCACCACACGCGCCACCGCCGAGCGTCTCGGGTTGCGGCCGCTCGGCCGGCTGGTGACCTGGGCGGCCGCGGGCGTCGCCCCGTCCGAGATGGGTATCGGTCCGGTGCCGTCCACCGAGAAGGCGCTGAAGCGTGCCGGTCTGTCCCTCGCCGACATCGACCTGATCGAACTCAACGAGGCGTTCGCCGCGCAGGCGCTCGCGGTGACCCGCGAATGGAATTTCACCGCAGCAGATTTCGATCGCACCAACGTCAACGGCTCCGGTATCTCGCTGGGACATCCCGTCGGCGCGACCGGTGTGCGCATCCTCGCGACCCTGCTGCGCGAACTCGACCGCCGTGGTGCCCGCTACGGCCTCGAGACGATGTGCATCGGCGGTGGCCAGGGCCTGACCGCGATCTTCGAGCGGGCGTCGTGACCGCGCGTCCCCTCGACGGCGTCCAGGTCGTCGACCTGTCGAGCTTCGTCGCCGGACCCACGGCTGGACGCATGCTCGCCGAACTCGGTGCCGACGTCATCCGCGTCGACCCGGTCGGCGGGGCCGTCGACGGTGGACGCTGGCCGCTCACCGAGGACGGCGAGAGCCTCTACTGGACCGGTCTCAACCAGGCGAAACGGTCCGTGGCGGTGGATCTGCGCAGCGACGAGGGCCGCGCGGTGGTCGTCGATCTGATCGCCCGGGCGGGAATCGTCCTCGAGAACGCCGCGCACGCCCCGTGGCTCGCGCACGAGGCACTTGTCGCTCGCCGGCCCGACCTGATCCACCTGCACATCGCCGGCAACGCGGACGGAAGCCCGGCCGTCGACTACACCGTCAACGCCGCCGTCGGACTGCCGTCGATGACCGGACCGGCCGATCACACCGCGCCGGTGAACCACGTGTTGCCCGCGTGGGACCTGATCACCGGTGTCCACGCCGCGCTCGGCATCGTCGCGGCGCTGCGCCGGCGTGACCGGACCGGTCAGGGCAGCTACCTGGAACTCGCCCTCGACGACGTCGCGGTCTCCGCGGTCGCGAGCATGGGCTGGCTCGCCGAGGCGGAGGCGCGTGGGGCGGGTCGCGAGCGGTTCGGCAATGCGCTGTTCGGCAGCTACGGCTCGGACTTCCCCACGCGCGACGGTCGTTCGGTGATGATCGTCGGCCTGACGCCGGGGCAGTGGCGTGCGCTGGTCGATGTCACCGGCACGGCCGACGTGTTCGCGGCGCTCGAGAAGCAACGTGGCCTCGATCTGACGGCGGAAGGTGACCGGTTCGAGGCCCGGGATGCGATCACCGCGATCCTTGCGCCGTGGTTCTCGTCGCGCACCCTCGCGCAGGTCGAAGCAGACCTTGCGGGCACCCGTGTGCTGTGGGCGCCGTACCGGAGGATGGACGAGGTCGCCGCCGAGGTCGCGGCCCGCCCCGACGCGGTGGTGCAGTACGTCGACCAGCCCGGGATCGGGCCCGTCCTCACCGCTCGATCGCCATTGCGCTGGAACGGTCGGTACACCGAGGCGCGGCCCGCACCTCGGCACGGACAGCACACCGACGAGATCCTCGCGACGCCGCCGGAATGACGATCCCCCGGTTCGATTGGGATCGAACCGGATTCGCCCGCCGGGCACGTTGTGGCCCCGTGTGTCGCATGCTACCGTCACGCGTGTATATACAGAGGCTGTTTGTGTATATACAGAGCACCTGTCGGGCATCACCGGCAAGGCCACCCGGCTGCGACGGCTGTCCGCGACACACGAACCCAGCCTGTGGCTGCCCGCGCGGGCCGACGGACGGAGTTGCCATGCCGCTTGCCTTGTGCGCCTCGTCGCACTCGCCGCTGATCGGCTTGCACGATCCGGCGGCAGACGTCGTGAGCGAGGTGCGCGAACAACTCTCCGGCGCCAAGGCTTTCGTGGAAGCGTTCGATCCCGAACTAGTGCTCGTCTTCGCCCCCGACCACTACAACGGATTCCTGTACGACCTGATGCCCTCGTTCTGCGTCGGTGCAGCCGCGACCTCCGTGGGTGACTACGGCCTGCCGACCGGGCCGCTCCCGGTGGACCGCGACGCCGCCTACGCGATCGCGCGGCATGCACTCGACTCGGGTGTCGACATCGCGTTGTCCGAAGCGATGCACGTCGACCACGGTTTCGTCCAGCCTCTGCAGTTCCTGTTCGGTTCCGTGGACAGCATCCCGTCCCTGGTCCCGGTGTTCGTCAACTGCGTGGCCGAGCCGCTCGGTCCGGCGAGCCGAGCCCGTCTGCTGGGAGAGGCGGCGGGGCGGGTCCTGGGGGAAACCGGGAAGCGGGTGCTCGTCGTCGGGTCCGGTGGTCTCTCGCACGATCCGCCTGTTCCGCGGCTGGAGGGTGCAACTCCGGAGGTTGCGGCGCGGATCACGCACGGGCGCAACCCGACTGCAGATCAGCGCCGGGAGCGGGAGTCTCGTACCGTTGCCGCCGCCGGCGCGTTCGCTGCGGGATCAACGGACTTCCACGACCTCAACCCGGAGTGGGACGCCATGGTGCTCGACGCGTTCGAGTCGGGCGACATCGCTGTGTTCGACGAGAAGCCGAACGACTGGTTCACAGGCGAGGCCGGCCGTTCCGCCCATGAGATCCGTACCTGGATCGCGGCCTACGCCGCCCTGTCCACACAGGGTTCGTACGAGATGACCAGCCGGTACTACCGGCCGATCAAGGAATGGTTCGCCGGGTTCGCCGTCACCACGGCGATGCAGCAGAAGGCTGGTGCGCGATGACGATGTGGGACGACCTCGGCTCGGTGGCTCATACGATCGAGTACCGCGAGATCGGCGGATGGCGAACCCGCGTGCTGCGGGCTGGATCCGGGCCCGCGCTGGTACTCATGCACGGCACGGGAGGCCACCTCGAGGCATACTCGCGCAACATACCGGCGCTCGCCGAACACTTCTCCGTCGTCGCCTACGACTTCCCCGGGCAGGGTTACACGACTCCGGCCGACCGCGACCTCGAACTCGATGCCTACGTCGACCATCTTGCCGCGTTGCTCGATGATCTCGGTCTGGATCGCGCGCACCTGTGCGGCGAGTCGCTCGGTGGCTGGGTGGCGATCAAATTCGCTGTCGCGCACCCTGATCGGCTGCGCCGGGTCGTGCTCAACACACCCGGGGGCACCATGGCGGCTCCCGAGGTGATGGCGCGGATCCGGGACCTGAGTCAGGCCGCCGCCGACGATCCGTCCCACGAGCGCATCAGGGCACGTCTCGAGTGGCTCATGGCCGATCCCGCCAGTGTCACGGACGAACTCGTCGGGTGCCGCCGAGCGATCTATTCGCAGCCGGGGTTTGCCGAGTCGATGCGCCACGTCCTGTGCCTGCAGGATCCCGAGGTGCGCCGACGCAACATGGTCACCGACGCCGATCTGGCGGCGGTGACGGTGCCGGTGCTGGTGATCTGGACCAGCGACGACCCGTCCGGACCCGCTGCCGCCGGGATGGACATGGCCGACAAACTGCCGAACGGGCAGTTCCTGTTCGTCGACGGCGCGGGGCATTGGCCCCAGTGGGAGCAGCGGGAGATCTGCGACAAGGCCGTGATCGGGTTCCTGTGCGACGACGCGGGTCGGTGAGGGTCTCCTACTCCCGCCCGATGCTCAGGCGTCGAGTATCGCCCGGGCGATTTCCTCTGCGGCCCGGACAACTTCCGGTGCGGCCGCAGTCAGCTGCTCCTCCCGGTGGCTCATGAGGGTGAGGCACGCGGTGGGGTGCGAGTTCGCGATGGGGGCCGCGACCGCGTAGACGCCGGATTCGATCTCGCCCGCGCTCGTGGCATATCCGCGCCTGCGCGCCTCGGCGACGGCCTCGGGCTCGTCGGGCAGTTCCGGACCGGCCGACAGGAGGGCATAGGCGGCCGCTCCGCGATCCAGCAGCGTGCGCATCCCGGCGCGGAAGGAGATGTGCTGGGGGACGGTGACCGGCTCGACGACCTCGATGGAGACGGCCTCGTCCCTCTCGGCGACGAACAGGTGGACGGTGCAGCCGGCACGGTCGGCGAGACGCCGCATCACCGGGGTGGCGATCTCGCGCAACGCAGGCAGATAGGCCGTCGAGAGCGAGGCCAGACGTGAGCCGGGGCGGTATACGCCGTCCGATCCGGGTGTCACGAATCCGAAGTCGCGTAGCGTCTGCAGGATTCGGTACGCGATCGAACGGTGGACCCCGAGTTCTTCGGCAAGTCGCTGAACGGTCATGCCGGTGGGTGAATCCACCACTGCGAGCAGCGCGGTGAGTCCGCGGGCCAGCGTCTGGCTTCCGACCTGGGGCTGAGGCCGGGAGCGTGCATCCGAACTCGTCATGCCGGACCGGGCCCGGTCGGGACGCAGACACGCATGTGCGAATAAAGCAACATGCAGCTCATTATATACACCACTCCCGTCTTCGCTGTTGACACGGTTACCCCTGTTCGCCATAGTCTGTGTGTATATAGAAGCGTCCTGTTCGATAATTACTACACGCATTCAGGGGGCGACGTGACCGACGGTCGAGAACGATCCGCCGCGGCGTCGGTCGCCGTCGACGTCCTCGTAGTGGGGGCCGGGCCCGTCGGGCTCACCCTGGCGAACATTCTCGGGGCGCGAGGTCTGCAGGTTCTCGTCGTCGAGGAGCGTGACGTGCTCATCGACTACCCGCGCGGCGTCGGTCTGGACGACGAGTCCATGCGTGCCTTCCAGGGCATAGGACTGGCGAAACATGTTGAAAGGCACCTGATTCCGAATCAGATCCTGCGGTTCGTCAATGGCAGGGGTGAGCTTCTCGCGGAGATGGCGCCGAGTGAAGCGCAGTTCGGCTGGCCGCGGCGCAACGGATTCGTCCAGCCGCTCGTGGATGCAGAACTCCTGGAAGGACTTCGGCGCTTCGCCACCGTCGAGGTGCGCTGGTCGACCTCGATGCAGTCCATGCGGGAGGTGGACGACGGTGTCGCGGTCGAACTCCTCGAAAACGATGGTCCGCGCCAGGTGCGTGCGCGATACGTGGTCGGCTGCGACGGTGGCCGGAGCCGTACCCGCCGGATCATCGGTACATCGTTCGACGGTGTCACCTCGTCCACGCGCTGGCTCGTCGTGGACCTCGCCCACGACCCCCTCGGTTCGCCGAACAGCTACGTGGGCGCCGACCCGGAGCGCCCCTACGCCTCCATCTCGATCGCCCACGGCATCCGGCGCTTCGAGTTCATGCTGATGGACGACGAATCCGACACCGAAGTCGACGACCTCGGATTCGTACGGAACCTCCTGGGGCGGCACGTCCCGCGCCCGGAGGACGCGGAGATCATCGCGTACCGCATCTACACCCACCACTCGAGGATCGCTGGCGAGTTCGGTCGCGGACGCATCTTCCTCGCGGGCGACGCAGCGCATCTGATGCCGGTCTGGCAGGGGCAGGGATACAACAGCGGCGTGCGC
The DNA here is from genome assembly GCF_048897285.1 of Rhodococcus sp. O3. Lineage (NCBI taxonomy): Bacteria > Bacillati > Actinomycetota > Actinomycetes > Mycobacteriales > Nocardiaceae > Rhodococcus > Rhodococcus sp. O3. Next base: position 173,325 of record NZ_JBMBTE010000001.1, on the reverse strand, counting down.
GACGCGGTGAACCTCGGCTGGAAGCTCGCGGCGGTGTGCTCGGGGCAGGCCCGACCCGATCTGCTGAGGACCTATGACGAGGAGCGACGCGGCCACGCACGAGCGATGATCGACCTGTCCACCATGGTCGGACGGGTGATCTCGGTGCGGAACACCCGCCTCGCCTGGCTTCGCGACAGGGTGCTCCGCTCGGTGTCCGCGCTCCCCACGCTGAAGCGATACATCCTGGAGATGCGGTTCAAGCCGATGCCGCGGTACGAGACCGGGGCCGTCGTCGCTCGCCCCGGCAAGACCTCGCCGGTCGGACGGATGTTCATCCAGCCCGAGGTGGTCACCGAGAACGGGCGGTGCCTGCTCGACGAGGCGCTCGGGAACTGGTTCGCGGTGCTCTGCTGGAACAACGACCCCACCGCGGTCCTCGACAAGCCCAGCGTGGAGGCCTGGCGCGCGATCGGCGCCCGGCTCGTTGCCGTCGTGCCGGCAGCTCAGGTCGGACAGACCTCGTACGGCGACGACGTGACCGTGGTCGGCGACCCGGGGCCGCTGAAGAAGTGGTTCGACGCCCACAGCGAATCCGTCCTGTTCCTGCGCCCGGACCGTTTCGTGGCTGCCGCGGGCATCGCCCAGGACGCCGGTCTGCTGTCGGCGCAGCTGCTGACCGTTCTGGGCATGGAGAAGTACCTGGTGGACAACGTTTCCGACGCGACCGCAGGCTGACGACGGCCGGAACTCTCACCGCAGCTACCGGTACTGTTCTCCGCCTGACGATTTCGGCGGATCGACCGTCGATCCACGCGGCCGGGTGTGAGGATGCTCGAGACGGTCGTGCCGGCTCGCGGCCGTGGGAAGAAGCGCCACCGGAACAGCAGGGTCACCGGATCACAAGAGGAGCACGAGGATGTCGAAGAACGAACCTCCGACGGCAGAGGAGATCGTCCTCTACGAGAAGGACCCGGCAACGAAGATCGCGACGATCACGTTGAATCGACCGGACCGGCTGAACGCGCCGACGGTCGAGGCGCGCCTGCGGTATGCCGACCTACTGCATCGAGCGAACATCGACGACGACGTGAAGGTGCTCGTGGTGCGGGGCGAGGGGGACGATTTCGGGAGTGGAGTCGACCTACCGGACTTCATGGAGGGCGTCGAGAACGGGGACTCCGCCGAACGGCTCAAGGAGTTCGAGATCGACGATCCCGATGTCGTTTATCCGCCCAAGGATTCGTACCGCAACATGGGCAACTACGGACCGTGGTTCGCCAATGCCCGATCCGGTTGCCGGAGTCTGCAGGAGTTCAGCAAGATCAGCATCGTCGAGGTCAAGGGGTACTGCTACGGGTGGCACTTCTATCAGGCCGCCGACGCCGATCTCGTGATCGCCTCCGACGACGCCCTGTTCGGGCACGCCGCGTTCCGTTATGTGGGCTGGGGGCCGCGCATGTGGACCTGGGCGATGACGATGGGGATCCGGCGCTTCCAGGAGATGGTGTTCACCGGGCGGCCGTTCACCGCCGACGAGATGTACGAGTGCGGCTTTCTCAACAAGGTCGTGACCCGCGACCGTCTCGAGGCCGAGGTGCAGACGTACGCCCAGGCGTGCGCGCGCAACCGGCCTACGGACACGGTGGTCATCCAGAAGATGTTCTTCCAGATGATGAAACAGCATCAGGGGGAGTACATGGGAAGTCTGCTCACCGGCATGATCGAGTCGATGGGACGGTTGGTCCGTCCGGACGAGCACGAGTTCCATCTGAATTCCGCGATGATGGAGGCGGGGCTGACCTCATCGGTGAAGGCCAACGACGAGAACTTCCCTCCGGAGTTCCGGCTCAGCAAGGCAGCTCGGAAGCGGCCGTAGCTTTCGAGCCGTGTCAGTTTTCGGTCGCGTCGGTTTCGGCTGTGTCGAACGTTCTGCGCAACGCGGCGTAGACGTCGTCGAGAAATCGCCGGGTCTGTCGCGTGCGGGGTTGTGCGACGAATCCGCCGTGGATCACCCCGGGATAGACGTGGAGTTCGACCGGGACCCCGGCACGGGACAACTGTGCGGCGTAGAGCAGATTGGAATCGAGCAGCGCGTCCACGTCGCCGATACCGATGAATGCGGGTGCTACGCCGCGCAATTCGCCGGGTGTTGCGCGTCCGGGTACAGCCGTGGCCGGCGGTGTCGCTCCGCCGAGCCCGCGGAGATAGGCCTGCCACGCGAGACGCTCGGCGTCGAGCCGCCACAGACCCCAATGGCCGGCGCCGCCCTCGAGCGCCCGGACGGATCCGTGTTCGCGGTCGTCGAGCATGGGATAGACCAGGAGCTGGAGTGCGGGCTGGGGCAGACCGGCTCGGGCGAGTCGGATGCACAGCGCGGTGGCGAGCCCCGCGCCGGCGCTCGCGCCGCCGACGACCAGCCGGTTCGGGTCCACGCCGAAGGCGTCGGCGTTGTCGAGGACGTGACGCCAGACGGTTTCGGCATCGTCGAGCCCGGCCGGGTAGGGATTCTCGGGCGCCAGACGATAGTCGACGGATACGACGACGCATCCGAGTTCGGCAGCCATGCGATCGAGGCGGTCGTCGTTCTCGGCGAGGCTGCCCATGATGTAGGCGCCGCCGTGGAAGTACATCAACGCCGCCAGCGGTCCCGTGGCCTCGCGAGGCCGGTACCACCGGACGGGTACGCCGGGCCGTCCGTCCGTACCCGGGACGACGTCGTCGACGCGTGCGACGTGCTCGGTCGCCGGGGTCGGAGGCGGGGTGACCTTGGAGTAGCTGGCGCGGATGGTGTCGATGCTCGTGGTGTCCCACCGGGTCAGGAGGTCGAGCCCGGCGAGCGTCTCCGGTTCGACCCGGCGGTGGACCGCGACGGCAGGTTCCGCCGGGCCCCGCACCGGGGGGAGTGCCCCGAGCGAGTTGCGCAGGCTCGCCGCTGTCCGGGCGGCCTCCGTGGTGGGCGTGAATGCCTGGGCGAGAAGGGGTGGTTCCTTCCGGCCCCTCACCCGTTCCGCGAGTTCGGTAGCGAGCTGTTCGGCTCCCGGTGCCCCGAGTATCCCGATGCGACCCGGATCGGCACCGAAGATGTCGGTGGCCACCGAACGAGCCCACTGCAGTGCGCGATCGCTGTCGTCGAGCGCGCTGCGGGAGCGGGTGGGGACCTCGACGATCACCAGGCCTCCGTCGGCGAGCTGCCGATAGACGTGCGCGAAATCGGCTGCGCCGTCGACGAGAACGAGCGCCAGGTACGCGGTGTCCGCCGGACGCGTCGTGGCTCGGCACGGCGCAAAGCTGCGGACGATCAATCCTGTCCCTACGTCGTGGGAGTCGCAGTCCGCCACCCCGACCTCCGAATCAAATAGTGAACAAAGAGATTCGAAAAATACACAGAGACCGTAGCCGACGGGGTGGTGCCTCACAAGGTTCCGCGCGCGAGCCTTGACGCCGATCGGCCCTCCCGACAGAATGTGTGTATATCGAATCATACCGTTCGTTAATTACAACATGCCTGGTTGTGTGACGGTGAAGGAGCCGGAACCATGACGGAAACTCGGCACAGCGCAGCCGGTGAGATCGATGTTGCAGACGCGGCGGAAGTCTTCGCCGACTGGCTCGCGGAGTTCGCCACCGCGCTCGGCAAGGGCTCGGAGGTCGAGCTGCAAGCATGCCTCCATCCCTCGGCCACCTGGCGCGACTTCATGGCCTTCCCGTGGGATTTCCACCACGCTGTCGGCGGCGAACAGTCGGCCGGGCGGCTGACGGAACTGGCGAAGGAGTGGAGCGCGTCGGGATTCTCCGTGAGCTCCGAGCAGGAACCCTTCGTCTCCGGTGACGACATCATGGGATTCTTCGACTTCACGACCAGCGACCGGATCAACCGCGGATTCGCCCGGCTCGTGCGGGAAGGTTCCCGTTTCGTCGCCTTCACCCTGCAGACCCAGGTCGTGTCGCTTGCCGCATTTCCCGAGCGGACTCGTCACCGCCGCCCGGAAGGCAAGGTCTACGGCGTCGTCCCGGGCCGCACACGCTGGGCCGACGACCGGAACGAGGAGTCGTCCTTCGAAAACCGCGACCCCGCAGTCCTCGTGCTCGGCGCCGGCCACAACGGCCTCGCTCTGGCGGCGCGGCTCGGTGCCCTCGACGTTCCGACGCTGGTGATCGACCGCGAGGCACGCATCGGCGACACCTGGCGCAAGCGCTATGCCTCTCTCGCGCTGCACAGCACCGTCTACGGGGACCACCTGCCCTATCTCCCCTTGCCCGTGACGTGGCCGGCGCACACCCCGAAGGACAAGTTCGCGAACTGGCTCGAGACGTACGCCTCGACACTCGACCTCAACGTGTGGACCAGCACGACCTTCCTCAACGGCCACTACGACGAGGCCACGGAACGCTGGACGATCCGCGTGCAGATGGGTGACGGCTCGATCCGCGAGCTGCACCCGCGCCACTTCATCGTGGCGGGAGGCATGTTCGGCGCGCCGCGCATCCCCGAGATCGCGGGACTCCGGGAGTACCGCGGTGTCGCGGTGCACTCCGACGAATTCCAGGACGGTGATCGCTACGCGGGCAAGAAGGTACTCGTCATCGGATCCGGGGTCAGCGGCCACGAAATCGCCCACGATCTCTGGGAACACGACGCCGACGTCACGATGGTGCAGCGCACCTCGACCTACGTCGTGACCTATCCGACCTACCACAGGTTCTGGTCGACACTGTTCACCGAGGACATGACGCTGTCGCCGGAGTTCGCGGACCAGATGACCTACGCCCTCCCCAGCGAACGGGTCGACGAGCTCAACAAGGAACTCGTACAGCTCGCCAAGGAGGCCGACAGCGAACTTCTCAGCGCACTCGAAGCCCGTGGATTCAAACTCAATTGGGGTCCGGACGGCACGGGGATCATCGGTGCGCACATGTCGGGCAAGGACAGCTATCAGATCGACATCGGTGCATCCCAGCTGATCGCCGACGGGCGGATCAACCTCCGGCAGGGCGTCGAGGTGAAGGAGATCAGGGACGGCACGACCGTCGTGTTCACCGACGGGTCGGAGATGCACGACGTCGCTCTGATCGTCTTCGCGACCGGTTACCACCAGTTCTGGGGTCACATCGGGCCGGTTCTGGGTTCGGCGGCCGCCAAGATCGACAAGGCCTACGGCCGTGCGGCCGACGGTGAGTACGCGAACACCTGGCGCCGTTCGGCCCAGCCCGGACTCTGGTTCGGGACCGGATTCATCCGCATGGCGCGCTTCTACTCTCGCTTCACGGCGCTGTTGATCAAGGCGATCGAGGAAGGCATCGAGCCGGTGGATCCGGAGGGCCGCACGAGGTAGTCCATCCGGCCCGGGCTCGATGAGCCCGGGCAGGCGGTGGGCCGGGCCTATGTGTCGCGCAAGACGTTTCGCTGGATCTTCCCGGTCATCGTCTTGGGGAGCGCGTCGAGCACGTGGACCTCGCGAGGTCGCTTGTACGCGGCGAGGCGTTCGCCGGCGAATGCGATCAGTTCGTCGGGCTCGGCGGTACCGCCCTCGCGAAGCGCGACGTATGCGACCACCGCCTCGCCACGGTAGTCGTCGGGTACACCCACGACCGCCGCCTCGAGAACCGAAGGATGTTCGCACAACGCGTCTTCGACCTCACGCGGCCACACCTTGTACCCGGAGGTGTTGATCTGATCCTTGATCCGGTCGACGAGATAGACCCATCCCTCGTCGTCGATGACGGCGACGTCTCCGGTGTGCAGGTGTCCACCCGGAAGTGTTCTCTCCGTCGCCTCTTCGTTCTGCCAGTAGCCGGGGATCACCTGCGGTGCGGTGACGACGAGTTCGCCTTCCTCGCCCGGGGACTGTCGCCGTCCCTGCGCGTCGATCGTGAAGACTTCGACACCTCGCGTGGGCACCCCGACCGAGAGCGTCCCGCTCGGTCCGTGGACGGGAGCGGCGACACCCGGTGGCACCGCTATCCCTCCACCGGTCGTCTCGGTCATGCCCCAGATGTTGTGCAGATAGACGCCGAACCGATCGCGGAAGGCCTCGATCGTCGCCGGTGGGATCGGAGCACCGCCGGAGTAGAGGAACTTGGCGCTCGCGAAATGATCGGCGCCGGCGTCGGGGACGCCGAAGAACGCGTTGAAGGCGGTGATGGACCCCACGGTCGTGGTGACCCCGTGCTCACGGAACATGTCGAGCACCACCGACGCCTCGAACCGTCCGCCCATGCTCAGCGTCGCGTCGTTCAGCAGTGCGATCCCGGCGTTGAGCGAGAGTCCGGTGATATGGAACATCGGTGCGATCGCGTAGGACACGTCGCCGGGCGCGAGCCGGATCCACTCGCTGTAGCCCGCGACCGAGCAGAGGAAATTGCGATGGGTGTTGAGGGCGCCCTTGGGCGGCCCCGTCGTGCCCGAGGTGTAGGTGATGAAGGCGATGTCGTCGAGGTTCCGCGCGACCGGAGCCGGCCGTTGCCCGCGTCGTTCGACCAGTACGGTGGCCAGGTCGCCGTCGGGTGACGGTGCGGGATCGGACCCGGTGAACACGCGAGAGTCGTTGCGGGTCTGGAAATCCCGTGAGGACGCCGACATCAACCACCGCACCTGTGTCCCGGACAGGGCACTGCGCGTCGCAGCATCGGTGCCGCGGGCGACGACGATCCCGGTCGTGCCCGAGTCCTCGACCAGCCGCCGTAATTCCTCGCCCCGATACATCGGGTTGAGCGGCACCGCGATCGCTCCGGCCTTCCACACCGCCAGCAGTGTCAGCGGGTAGTGCGGGATGTTCTGCAGGTAGATGCCGATCCGGTCGTCGGGGCGCACCCCGCGCGCCTGCAGCTCGGCGGCCAGCGCGTCGGAGTGCGCGTCGAGGGTGGCGGCATCGATCGTGCCGTCGAAGTAGCGGATCGCCGCGCGGTCCGGACCGGCGGCGACCCGCGCCTGCCACGCGTCGACTATCGAGGTGTACACACTCACTCCTTGTTCCCACCGACTGCGCGGCCCGCACCGACTGCGTGCCGCCCGGCGATCCAGGCGAAGGTCATGCCGGGGCCGAGTGTGCCACCGGGACCGCCGTAGGAGGCGCCGGTCGGGGAGGAGACGTTGTCGGCTGCGTACAACCCGGTGATGACGTTGCCGTCCAGATCGATCACCTGGGCATGCTCGTTCACCTTGGGACCGCCCTTCGTGCCGATGACGCCGCTCGTCAGCTCCATGGCGTAGAACGGCCCGTCCGTGATCGGGCCGAGGGTGCCCTCGATGCTGCCCTTCTTGTAGGGGTCACCCCACCACCGGTCGTGGGCGCTCTCGCCGCGGGCGAACTGCGGGTCCTTTCCGGCGGCGACATTCCTGTTCCACTGCTCGACCGTGCGCTCGAGTTCGTCGCCCGGGATGCCGAGCGCCAGGGCGAGGTCGCGCAGCGTGGGGCTCTCCACCAGCCACGGAGGGGTGGTGCCCGTGTAGGGGCGACCCGCCGAGCCGTAGGTGGTCAGGTAGGTGTGGTCGAAGATCAGCCACGCGGGCAGGTTGGCATAGCGGAACGCGGTGACGTCCTCCTGGTGGAAGGCCCCCACGATGGCGTTGTAGCTCACGGCCTCGTTGGTGAAGCGCCGGCCGGTCCGGTTCACCATGATGCTGCGCGGCCTCGTGCGGTCGCCGTTGATCATCTCCAGGTTCATCGCGTTGATGCCCTCGGGCAGTTCGGTGATGGGAATCCACCAGGCTTCGCGCATGTTCTGGAGCGCGGCGCCGACGCGCATGGCCATGCGCAGGCCGTCGCCGGTGTTGGTGGGGATCGATGCGGGCTTCGTCACGTGGCCGCGGAGGAAAGCGGCGCGATACTCCTCGTTCCATTCGAATCCGCCGGTGGCGAGGATGACCGCGCGCGACGCAGGGATCGTCCGCCGCCCCTCGGTGGTGTCGACGATGACGCCCCGCGCCCGGCCGTTCTCGACGACGAGGTCGCGCGCGGGCGTCGACACCCGGATTTCGACGCCCGCTCGGAGGCAGGCATCGAGAAGGGCGCCGACCAGTCCACCGCCCATGCCGCGCAGGTCTTCCGCGTCGCGGCGTGCGAGTTCCTCGTCGGACGGCGGTTTGGGGACCGCGCAGCCGATCGCGGTTTCGTCCATCCGCAGATGTGTGGAGTAGTAGGGGCTCACTTCGACCCGGTCCCGCCAGTCACCCAGTTTCGCGAAGGGGAACAGTTCCTGCCCGAGCGTTCGGCCGCCCTCGGGCTTGCCGCCGGGATTCGACGGGTGGTAGTCGGGCAGGCCGGGGACGGCGAAGAAGCGGACTCCGCCGTCCTCGCCGAGACAGCGCACCATCTTCGGTCCGGCGTCGACGAAGGCTTGTGCCAGGCGTTCGTCGAGAATGCCGCGCCCGAGCGACATCAGGTAGGCCATCGCCTCGTCGGCGCTGTCCTGCACGCCGATGTCCTTCATGTACGGGTTGTTCGGGATCCAGACATGCCCTCCCGACCAGGCGCTCGTCCCGCCGACCCGATCGTTCTTCTCGAGGACGACGACGCGGGCACCTTCGCGGGCCGCGGTGAACGCGGCTGTCAGCCCGGCGGCGCCGCTGCCGAGGACGATGACGTCGTACGTTTCGGATTCGGGCATTCCGGTCCTCCGGTTCGCGCGATGCTTGTGACTCGGTGTGATGCTGATTACCATAACTGTCGTGCACTAATAGAGTAAGTCTGTTCTATATGTACAACGTGCAGTGGCTCGTCAGGGGTGGGCGACCGCGGCGAACGGATCGGGGGCCGGGTGCAGATTCAGGACACGTACGACGTGGTCGTCCTCGGGTCGGGACTTGCCGGCCTCACCGCCGCGCTGGCCGCGGCGCTCGAGGGCGCCGACGTCGCACTGCTGGAGAAGGCCGAACTGATCGGTGGCACGACCGCGCTGTCGGGCGCGGGGATCTGGATCCCGGCCAACCCGATCGCGGCCGAGAAGGGCATCGAGGACTCCCTGGAGGAAGGCGCGGCCTACCTGGAGAGTCTCTCCAACGGGATGATCCTCCCGGAGTTGGCCGAGGCACTGATCTCCGGCGGCCCCGGTTTCGTCGAATTCCTGCACGAGAACACCGATCTGCGTCTCCGGCTCGTCGAGGGGTACCCCGACTATCACCCCGAGCATCCCGGTGGAAAGGCCGGAGGCGGGCGGACTCTCGAACCGGGCCTCTTCTCCTTCGCCGGAATGGAACAGTGGATCGACCGCATCGGCGGTGACATCCAGCGCATCGTGCTGACCGAGATGCCCTTGGGTGGGGGGACAGGTGTCGTCGCACCCGAAGTCCTCGCCGCCCGCGAGGAAGCCGCGGAAGAAGGCCTGGGTCGCGCACTGGTCGGCGGCGTCCTGAAAGCGTGTCTCGCGCAAGGAATCCGGGTCGAGACCCGGTGCCGGGCGCTGCGCCTGCGCACCGTCGAGCACAGAGTCGTCGGTGTCGAGGTCGAGACGGACGACGGGATGCGAACGGTCGGAGCTCGCGCGGTGGTGCTTGCGACGGGAGGGTTCGAGTACGACCCGGACCTGGTCCGCGATTTCCTGCGGGGACCGCTGACGCGCCCCATCGGCGCGCCGACGAACACCGGTGACGGTCTGCGGATGGCCATGCGGGTCGGTGCCCGTCTCGGCAACATGCGCGAAGCGTGGTGGTCGCCGATGGTGCCGTGTCCGGGTACCCGGCGCGACGGGGTGCCCGCGGCGATGCTGTCCTCGCGTGAGCGTGCGCTGCCCGGGTCGATCATGGTCAACCGCTACGGTCGGCGCTTCGCCAACGAGGCGGCGAACTACAACGCGTTCGGCGGCGCCTTCCACCATCTCGACGAATCGAAACTCGACTATCCGAATCTCCCGGCCTACATGATCTTCGACCAGTCCACGGTCGATCGGTTCGGCGTGTTCGGCGGCCGCCCGGGGGCGCCGGTTCCCGACTGGGTCGAAAGTGCGCCCACGCTGGACGCGCTGGCCGCTGCCCTCGGATTGCCGGTCGACGCGGTGCTGGGTTCGGTCGCGCGCTTCAACGAGTACGCGGAGCGGGGTGTGGACCCGGACTTCTCCCGGGGAAGCAGCGCCTTCGATCGTTTCCCCGGCGGGCGGATGAGCGATCCCGATTCTCCGCACGCAACATTGGGTCCGGTCCGGACGGCGCCGTTCTACGCGGTCGAGGTCGTGAGCTCCGCGCTGGGCACGAAGGGCGGGCCGCGCACGGACACCGCGGGACGGGTCGTCGACGTCGACGGCGAGGTCATCGCCGGGTTGTACGCCGCCGGCAATGTCATGGCCAACCCGAGCGGGATGGTCTACGGCGGTGCCGGTGCCACCCTTGCGGTCGCGGGGATATGGGGGATGAGAGCGGGACGGGCAGCGGTCGCCGATTGCGTCCAGGTGTCGGAATTGCATTGTTGAAACAGGACTTCGCGTCACCTCTCATCCGAAGGGCGGCTCATGGCGAAACGGCGGCATCTCCATCTCAACCTGGTCGGTAACGACATCAATCTGCATTTCGGCGCCCCCGCGTACGAACAGCGTCACCACGCCGACACGACGCTCACCGACCCGTTCGAACGGCTCATGGCCTACGGGCGGCTAGGCGACGAGGGACTCTTCACCGCAGTCTTCCTCGGCGACGTGCCCGGCATGCCGAGCTCACCGGCCTTCGACGGGGGACCTGCCGAGCCGATCACCGCGCTGAGCGCGATGGCCCGTGAGACCACGCACGTCGGTCTCATCGCCACCGCGTCGACGACGTTCTACGATCCGTACACCCTCGCTCGCCTCATCGCGTCGCTCGACCAGGCGTCCGACGGCCGCGCCGGGCTGAACGCGGTCACCACCGTCGGTGACGCGCATGCGCTCAACTACAGCCGGGACGGTCACCCCGATCGGGAGATCAGATACCGCCGAGCCATGGAATTTCTCGACGTGACCGCGGCCCTGTGGGCGAATCGCGAGGTGCGTCGTGACCCGGACGGTGTGACGCGGTACTACGCCGCTCCGATCGACCACAAGGGCGAATCCTTCAGTGTCCGAGGCCCGTTGAATGTTGCACCGAGCCGGCAGGGACGGCCGCTGGTCGCTCAGGCCGGCGGGTCGGGTCCGGGTATCAAGGTCGCCGCCCGGCACGCGGACATGGTGTTCACGGCCGCGACCACCCGCGAGCGTGCGGCACGGTACCGGGAGGACCTGGACAAGGCGCTCGCGGACGCCGGACGTCCGGCCGGAAGCGTTCCGGCGGTCCCCGGGCTCATCCCGTACATCGGGCGTACCGCACGCGAGGCCGAGGAGAAGATGCACGCGCTCGACGACTACGTCCCGTGGGAGAGTGTCGCGCCGAAAGCGCTGGCCCAGTTCGGGTTGGAGGTGCCGTACGACAGCGTCGACGACCGATTCCCGCTCGAATTGCTGCCGAAACCGGCCGACGTCGAGGCGACCGTCAAGAGCACTTTCGGGAACTACGTCGGACTCTACGACTGGATCGAGGCGCATCCCGGCGCAACCGTTCGCGATGTCGCGGCACAATCGCTCGGGCGGGGCGGAGCCCAGCACCGCAAGTTCGTCGGTTCCTACGACGACATCGTCGACGATTTCGATCGGTGGTTCACCGACGGCAACGTCGGAGGGTTCAACCTCATGTTCCCCGTCGGACCGGCATCGGTCCGGGAGTTCATCGACGAGGTGGTTCCGCGGCTGATCGACCGCGGCATCCACCGGGGAACTCCCGACGATCGACCGCTACGGGAACGCTTCGCCGGCGGGGAGTGACGACCATCCGAATTGCCGTCCGTGACAACCACTCCGAGTAGCGCGGGGACGTGCTGAGACTCCGAAAGGAACCGACATGCCGGAGACGTTGACGCCACCGGGACCTCAACCCGAGGGCTTCGACCCGGACTGGGTGCGCGCCAAGCACGCCTACGAGCGCGCCAAGCGACTGCGGCGCGACGGAGTCGAGCAGTACATCGCGGTCACGGCGGACTTCTCGCACTACGAGGACGACCCCTACACCGAGCGGGTCGAGCGCGACCCCGTGAACGACGAGGTCGAGATCCTGATGATCGGCGCGGGTCTCGGCAGCCTGATCGCGGCGGCACGGATGCGCGAGGCCGGCCTCGACGGTATCCGGCTGGTCGACCGGGCCGGCGGCGTCGGCGGAACCTGGTACTGGAACCGCTATCCCGGTGTGCAGTGCGATATCGAGTCCTACATCTACATGCCGCTGCTGGAGGAGATGAACTACATCCCCACGCAGAAGTACGCCTACGGATCCGAGATCCGGGAGCACCTGACGGCGATCGCGCACAAGTACGACCTGGTGCGCGACGCGCTCTTCCACACCACCGTCAAGGAGATGGACTGGGATGACGACGCCGAGCGCTGGATCGTGAAGACCGATCGGGGTGACCGCATCCACGCGCGGATCGTGGTCGTGTCACCGGGCTCGCTCACGCGGCCCAAGCTGCCGGGCATCCCCGGCATCAACGAATTCGAAGGTCATACCTTCCACACCAGCCGCTGGGACTACGGCTACACCGGGGGAGACGAGAGCGGTGGGCTGACCGGGCTGCAGGACAAGTCCGTGGGCATCATCGGTACCGGCGCCACCGGTCTGCAGGTGGTGCCCCATCTCGGTCGGTGGGCCGGGAAACTCTACGTGTTCCAGCGGACTCCGAACGCCGTCGACGAACGGGGCAACAAACCGACGGACCCGCAATGGGCAGCAAGCCTCCGGTCCGGATGGCAACGTGAGCGGATGGAGAACTTCACCCGCTACACGGCCGGGGTGGAGCATCACACCGACCTCGTCGACGACGGCTGGACCCGTGTGTCGGCCGAGGTCACCAAGACGGCGATCAAGCAGGAGATCGAGCGTCGGGGCGCACCGATGACCCCGGAGGAGATCGCCGAGTTCCTGTTCGAGGCCGACTTCAGATCCATGGAACGCGTACGCGCGCGGATCGACGCCATCGTGACCGACAAGGCCACCGCAGAAGCCCTCAAGCCCTGGTACAAGCGCCTCTGCAAGCGTGTCGGGTTCCACGACGAGTTCCTCCCCACCTTCAACCGTGACAACGTCGAGCTGGTCGACACGGACGGGCGCGGGATCCAGCGCCTGACGCGCGACGGTGTCGTCGTGGGGGATCGTGAGTACAAGGTCGACGCGCTGATCTTCGCGACCGGCTACGACGTCAGCAGCAGCTACACCCGTCGCACGGGATTCGACATCGTCGGCCGGGACGGTGTTCACCTCAGCGACAAGTGGAAGGGCGGACCGCGCACCTTCCACGGCTTGCAGTCCAACGGATTCCCGAACTGCTTCTTCCTCGGGTACACGCAGACCGGTGTCGCGAACAACTACACGCACACCGCCGAGGAACGAGCCCGTCACCTGGTCTATCTCCTCGAGCAATGGGTCGCGCGGCGAGCCACCACGATCGAGGCCGATCTCCGGGCGGAGGACGCCTGGGTCGCCACCATGAACGAGCTCTCCGGCCCCGGCCGTGCCTTCTACGCGGACTGCACCCCCAGCTATCTCGACAACGAGGGAGACATCGGCAATCCCGACGGCCTCGCAGCAGCGAACTACGGCGGTGGCCCGGTGCAGTTCTTCGAGCTGCTGGCCCGCTGGCGGGAAGACGGAGAGATGGACGGCGTCACGCTTCGGTGACGCCGCGGTGTTGACGCCGCGGTGCCGAGACGGGAGATCAGTTCCCGGGAGCCCGGTAACTGGTGTCCCGGTGCACGGCCTCGTCGATCTGCTCGGGGGTGAGCAGCAGGATCGGCTTCGACCTGGCCGCACCCGAACCGATGGTGCGCAGTTCCAGGGTGGCAGCGGCGATGTCGTCGGGTACCTCGCCGATCACGTACAGATCGTGGCCGCCGAGCGCGAAATGCACGGATTCGACGCTGCCGCCGACACTCTCGACCATGCTGGTGATCGCGTCGCGGCGGGCGGTACCGCCTTCGCCGAGCAACCCTTTCGCGCCTTCGCTGGTGTAGGTGACCTGCCACAGAAATTTCGGCATGGGACGGTTCTCCTCGGGTCGGGGACTGTCTCCATGTTCGGTCCGGACGCCGCGCCGCGGGGCCGTTTCGCCGCGATCGGTCCGCTCGGGCTGGCCTAGGCTCGTGACGACACCGATAGATCTCATCGAAAGGGAGGGTTGCCGTGCCGAAGCCGCCGCTGCCCGATGCCGTGGCCGAATTCCTCGCCCGGCCCAACTACGCGACCATCAGCACGCTGCGTGCCGACGGCCAGCCAGTGTCCGTGCCCACCTGGTATGTCTACGAGAACGGCCGCATCCTCGTGAACATGGACGAGGGCCGCAAGCGTCTCGACCATCTGCGCAACGATCCGCGAGTGAGCCTCAGCGCGCTCGACCCCGAGGACTGGATCACCCACGTGAGCGTGCAGGGGCGGGTCGTCGAGATCGTCGACGACGAGGGCCTCGTCGACATCGACCGCATCGCGCGGCACTACACCGGCAAGCCGTACTACGTGCGCGACCGCAAGCGCGTCAGTGCGTGGATCGAGATCGACCGCTGGCACGCGTGGGGCCGGCTCAAGGAAGCCTGATCACCTCGGTGACGGGTGCGTCTCTGTCGTCGAACTCGAGAGGCACCCGTCACCCGGGGATGTCAGACGACGCCGGCTTCCTTCGCGACCTTGCGTGCCTGGAACGCGACGGCGATCAGCAGGACGCCGAACAGGATCGCGTAGATGCCCAGCAGCCAGATCAGGCCGATGATGCCGCCGCCGGGGAAGATCAGCAGGACGATGCCGAACAGGATCGCGAGGATGCCGGCGATGAGCGATGCCACCCATCCGGACTCGGGGACCTTCCGGAACCGCAATGCGCCGACGGCCCCGGCGATTCCGAAGAAGATCGCATAGAACGCGATGATGTAGAGCAGTACGAGCGCGGTCGCCTTGGGCCACGCGAGAGCCACAATGCCGGCGAGGACCGAGATGACGGCCATCGCGAGCCACCATCCCCAGCCGTCGAGGGTCCTGCGATCGCGGACCGCGTGGTAGCCGAGCACGAGGCCGTCGACGATCGCGTAGATACCGAAGACGACGACGAGGGCCCACACGGTGATGCCCGGCCAGACGAGGGCGACGATGCCGAACAGCACCGCGAGGATGCCGCGGATCAGAACGATCCACCAGATCTGTTTGAAGAGGGAACGGAACGGATCACTTGGGGTGGCAGCGGCCTCGGACATGAGCACTCCTGGTTTTTGATCTTGTCTCCCGGCACAGCGTATGCCTGCTTACGGGGCGATGCGCCCCAATTGAGCGCCCTCTCGCGGGCGAGTCGTGGAGGTATCGTCGGGCGATGGTCCGCGCACGGGTCGGAATCTCGGGTTGGCGCTATCCCGGATGGCGCGGCGACTTCTATCCGGCGGGACTGCCGCAGCGCCTCGAACTCGAGTACGCCGCCGAGCGGATGGGATCGATCGAGATCAACGGCACGTTCTACAGCCTGCAGCGCAAGTCGAGCTTCGAGGACTGGCGCGACCGTACCCCGGACGATTTCGTGTTCGCGGTCAAGGGCGGCCGGTTCGTCACCCACCTCAAACGCCTCGTCGACGTCGACGAGGCGCTCGCCAATTTCTTCGCGTCCGGCGTGCCCGCGCTCGGTCCGAAGCTCGGTCCGCTGCTGTGGCAGCTCCCGCCGACGATGGCGTTCGAACCGGATCGGATCGCCGGTTTCTGTGCGCAACTGCCGCGCACGACGCAGGAGGCTGCGGCGCTGGCGTCGCGCCACACGGACAAGGTTCCCGACGAGCGAGCGTGGACCGAAGCCGACGCCGATCGCCCTCTCCGGTACGCGATGGAAGTTCGGCATCCGACCTTCGCGACCACCGAAGCCGCTGCGCTGCTCCGCGAACACGACGTGGCGCTCGTCGTCGCGGACACCGCGGGCCGCTACCCCTTCCTCACCGAGGTCACCTCGGACTTCGTGTACGTCCGCATGCACGGTGACGCCGAGCTGTACGTGAGCGGCTACAGCGACGCAGCGCTGGATCGGTGGGCCGAGCGGATCCGGGCGTGGCTCGCCGACGGCCTCGACGTGTACGTGTATTTCGACAACGACGCGAAGGGCTTCGCCCCGCACGACGCGCTCGCGTTGCAGCGCCGGCTGTGATGTGTCGGGGCCGGACGGCACACTGATGCGTGCCACGGACGGGGCGGGCGAAGCAGCACCGGCGAGGCGGACGAAGCAGCACCGACGAGGAGAACACTGTGTGGCCCACGCACTGGCCGACGATCGCGCGGGAGATCGCGCATGCCACCGAGACTGCGCTGAGCGCGGCCCGGGCCGACGACGAACCGGCGTTCGCCGATGCGGTGAGCGCTCTCGTCGAGTTGCCGTACGAGCAGGTCACAGTGGTGCACTCGGGCATGATGCGCGAACTGCTCGAGGAACTGCATCCGGACGGTCTGGCCGGTGAGGACGTTCAGGCCGTGTTCGAACGGTGTGCCCGCGGTTCCGTGCAGGCAACGCCCGACGCGCTGGTGGCGGTGCTGACCGGGGCGCTCGGGGTGACCGATCCGGACGCGCCGAAGGCCAGGCCCGAGCAGTACCTCACCGCGGGGATCGTGGTCCTTGCCGATCTGCTCGCGACCCGCAAGGTCGAGCCGCGGCAGTACATCCGCCGGGCGGTCGGGGAGATCGAACGGGAGCAGACCGTCGAGATGCCCTGACGGTCTCGGTCGTCACGGGCGGGTCTGCTGCTCGACGTTGAACACGACCCGGCGCAACAGGTCGGTGAGGGTGTCGAGTTCGTCGTCCGAGAGACCGTCGAGCATGCGCATCTCGCGGGTCACGCGCCGTGGGTATTCGGTTTCGACGACACGCCGCCCTGCGTCGGTGAGTTCGAGCAGCACGACTCGGCCGTCGCGTTCGAGCCGTTTGCGTTCGACCAGTCCGAGCCCGACGAGCCGGTCGGTGTGTTTGGTGGTGGAGGCCCCCGAGATTCCGGTGACAGAGGTGACCTCGCTGGCGCGCAGCGGATGCGGGCTGCGCGCCAGCGCGCACAGCACCTCGAATTCCGTTCGGGTGACACCGCTTCCGGTGAGTTCGTGGTCGAGATGGTTCAGGGACAGCGAGCTGATCCGGATGATGCGGCCGATGATGTCGATGGGCCGGGTGTTCAGATCCGGATAGGCCTCGGACCACGCGCGTCTCACTCGATCGACGAAGTCGTCCGGGGGTGTGGGTACGTCGGGCATGGGTCCAGTGTAGCGATCCGTTTCACAACCGATTCATAGTTATTTCATCTGTGAAGTATTAGACTGGCTCGGTGCTTTCCTCGACCACCGACCCGACCTACAGCCGTCTGCGACACACCGGCGGCGCACTCGCGCACTCGTTGTCCGCCGACGCCTGGCGTCGATCGCTCGACGTGCGGAGTGCCGACGCGGTCGTCGCCCCGGCGGTGCGCGTCGGGTTGGCGATTCTCGTCGTCCTGATCGGCGGCGGTCTGCTCGATCAGACGCACCTCGCGGGATTCGCGGCGCTCGGTGCCCTGTCCTCGGCGTTCGGACGACACGAACCGTATCGGCGGCTCGCTGCCAAGTCCGCGTGCGCCGGGGGCGGGGTCGTCGTCTATGTGGCGCTCGGCGCCGCCATCGGCGCGGCCGGAATGCCGATGTGGGCGGAGATCGCGCTGCTCGCCGTTGCCGCCGGGATCGCGTTCTGGCTGCTCGCGGCGTTCCGCATCATCGGACCGGGCGCGGTCATCCTCATCTTCGCCGCGGCCGGAGCCGCCGGATTCGCCGACACCGCCGCGGACATCGGTGTGGCCGTGGCCGCCGCCGCGACCGGCGCCGTCATCGGCTGGGTGATCGTCATGGCACCGGTGCTGTACCACCCGCACGGCCCCGCCCGCGTCGCCGTCGCCCGCGCACTCGCCGCGGTGTCCGCGCTGGAGAACGACGGCGAGTCCGCGGTCGCGCCTGCACGCGCGGCGATCGTGAAGGCGCGTGAGGTCGTCGCCCTCGGCCCCCGTCGCCCGCACACCCATGAACTGCTCGCCCTGCTCGATGCCGCAGAAGCGGTCGTCGACGGGGGTTCGCACGACACGATCCGTGCACGCCGCGACGACTTCGCGCGATTCGAATCCGAGTTGCGAAAGGTGCGCCGCGACATCGAGATCCCGCGCGTCGATGCGGCCGACGCCGCACTGCCCGACCGGCCCGAAAGTTTCCTGCGGACCGGCGCCCGGGGTCTGCGCGACCGCGCGATCGTGATCGGTGCCGAGCGGGTGCTGCTCGCGTCGTTGCTCGCAGGCTGGATCGCGCTGGCCGCCGGACTGCAGCATCCGCTGTGGGCGACGATGGGCGCGATGGCCGCCCTGCAGGGCGCCAACTACCGGCAGACCGTGCAGCGCGGAATCCAGCGATTGCTCGGGAACGTTGCCGGTGCGCTGCTCGCCGCGATCCTGATCGCGGCCGCGCTCGGGTACTGGCCGCTCGTCGTCGTGATCGTCGCGCTGCAGACGGTGGCGGAACTGTACGCAACCCGGAACTACGCGCTCACGTCGATCGCGGTCACCGCAATGGCGTTGCTGGTCATCGGCCTCGGCGAGCCGATCGGACCGGACATCGCGCTCAGCCGCATCGGGGACACACTCATCGGCGTCGTCGTCGGTGTGGTGGTCGCCGCGCTCACCATCGCGCGCGGCGACCACCACCACCTGCCCGCCCGGTCCTGACTACCGGGCCGAGGACCGGCCCTTCGGAATGTCGCGGAACGCGATGTTCGGATCGTGGGTGCGCTCGCGGGGCATGCCCAGCACGCGTTCGCTGATGGTGTTCCGGGCCATCTCGGTGGTGCCGCCGGCGATGCACCAGACCTGCTGCATCAGGTAATCGTGTCCGACCTCCGCGACAGCGCCGTCGTCGTCGTCCCACGCGGCACCACCGGCTCCGGTGAACTCGTACATGATCGTGGTGAGCCGGGTCGCGACAGTCCCGGCCATCAACCGGACGATCCCGGCCGCCTGGTCGGAGATCTTGCCGGTCGCGATGCCCCGGCCGATCCGCCGCTGCAGCGCTTCCTTCGCCAGTTCCAGGGTGCGGGCCTCGCCGACGAGGTCGCGGGCGATCGGATCGTCGAGACGACCGGCGTCGCACGCAACGGAGACGAGTTCCGAAATCCGCGACCCGCCGCGGGAACTGCCCGGCGGCCGGGTTGCGAACTGAGAACTCGACTGCATCCGTTCGTGGAACATCCAGCGCGTGCCGACGCTCCAGCCGTCGTCGACCTCGCCGATGCGGTCGCTGTCCGGCACCCGCACGTCGGTCAGGTATTCCTGGCAGAATTCCTTCGAACCACTGAGCATTTCGATGCGGTGAACCTCGATGCCCTCGCGTTTCAGGGGCAGCATGAAGACGGTGAGACCGCGGTGCTTGGGAACGTCCCAGTTGGTGCGCGCCAGGCACAGGGCCCAGTCCGACCACCAGGCTCCGGTGGTCCAGATCTTCGATCCGTTGAGAATCCAGTCCTCCCCGTCGCGCACGGCCGTGGTCACGGCACTCGCGACATCCGAACCACCGCTCGGCTCGGACAGGAACTGCATCCAGATCTCTTCACCCTTGAGAATGGCGGGAATGTGACGCCGCTTCTGTTCCTCGGTGCCGCATTCGAGAAGCACTGCGGCACAAGGAACGAACGTGGGTGACTGCAGCCGGGCCGGGTACTCGAATCCGGCCAGTTCCTCGTCGAGTACCCGCTGATGTGCGCGGGTCAGTCCCTGGCCGCCGTACTCCCGGGGGAAGCAGATGCCGGCGAGTCCGGCGTCGAAGAGCATGCGCTGCAGTTCGCGTTCGCGGGCGACCGCGGCGAGTTCCTCCTCGTCCGTACCCTCGGCGCGCAGGACGCCGATGTGGGCGGTGGGATCGGCGGGCCGCAGGTTCGCGCGGATCCAGGTGCGGGCGCGATCACGGAATTCGTCGAGTGTCTCGGTGGTCTCGGTGTTCTCGGGGGAGGGGGTCACTGTACGGCCTCCTGCTGCAGAGCGATGTCGGCGATGAGCTGTCGGTGTTCGGCGGGACTGCCGTGACTCGACCGGTTCGCGGCGACCCGCCGCATGAACAGGTGCAGGTCGTGTTCGTAGGTGACACCGATTCCGCCGTGCAGCTGCACACAGTCCTGGATCAGCAGGCCACCGTATTCACCGATGTATGCCTTTGCGGCACTGGTCGATTCCGCAGCATCGGGTGCTCCTGCCGCGACCGCGGCGGCGGCGTCGTCGGCCAGGGCGTGGAACGCCTCGAGCCACGTCTTCATGTCCGCGAACCGGTGTTTGAGCGCCTGGTACGAGGCGAGCGGCCGGCCGAACGAGTAACGGTCGAAAGCCCATTCGACTGTCAGGTCGAACACCGATTGGAGGGCGCCGACCGATTCGGCGCAGCCGATCACGATTGCGAGTCGTCGCAGGTGCTCGACGTCGGACACCGCACCGCCGGCGGATCCGACCAGTGCTGTGACCGGCAGACGCACCTCGTCGAACTCGACGGCCGAGTAGCGGCGGGTCACGTCGATCGAACGCAGGGGCGTGACCCGGACACCCGCGGTGCCCGCCGGGACGAGGACCTGGGACTGGCCGTCGCCCGTGCGGCCGGCCACGAGCAGGAAGTCCGCGGTGGGTGCGGCCTCGACGGGACGTTTCGTCCCGTGCACGACGACCTCGTCGCCCTCGACCCGGATCTCGACCGGAGACGCGTCGGCACGGCTTCCGGGTCGCGGTTCGTCGACGCACCATGCAGCGGTCGCCGTGCCGGCGATCAGCGCGGCGAGCGGTTTGTCGTGCGCGTCCGTGTAGTGGGCGCTCAGCGCCGCGGCCACCAGATTGCTCGGGGTCAGCGGGCCGGGCGCGGCCTGCCGGCCGAATTCGTGCGCGACGAAGGTCAGGTCGACCAGGCCCGCGCCGCTGAGGGAGCCGCCACCGTGTTCCTCGGCGACGAGCAGGCTGGTCCAGCCCAGTTCGGCGCCGCGGCGCCAGTAGCCGGCATCGAACCCGGCCGGGTCGTCACGGAGGCGGCGCAGTTCCGCCGGTGGCGCCTGGTCCTGGAGGAACCGTGCGGTGGTGTCTCGGAAGAACTCCTGGTCGGGAGTCGGTTCCCACAACATGTGTCTTCGTCCCCTGCTCTCGCAACCCCGGTACGAAATAGCCTGCTCTCGCAGTAGAGAACAATACTTGCAAGATTTGAAAATGACACTCTTGATGCGAAGGTTGCGAGCTGATAGGACACCGCCGACGGGGATACGATCGCCGGGTGCGCGTACGCCGGATCGTCGACCTGAGCCGCCTCGTCTCCGCGGACACCCAGGTCTACCCGGGCGATCCCGCGCCCGTCCTCACCCCGCACGCCACCCTGAGCGACGACGGCTACAACCTGCTGCGCATCGACATGGGGTCGCAGACCGGCACCCACGTCGACGCCCCGCGGCACATGCGCGCGGCCGGGGAACCCGTCGACCGCCTGGCCCCGGATCTGTTTGTGGGTCGCGGTGTCGTCGTCGACGTGCGCGGCCTGGCCGCGGGAGCCCCGATCACCGCGGACCTGCTGGGCGGCGCCGAGTGCGGGCCCGGCGACATCGTGCTCCTGCACACCGGCTGGGACGCGCACTACGGCACCGACGAGTACTTCGCCCACCCCTACCTGGCGGCCGACGCGTGCCGTGAACTCCTCGGCCGGGGCGTGCGCACGATCGGCATCGACGCGCCGAGCCTCGATGCCACCGGCGCCAGTGAGTTTCCCGCGCATTGGCTCATCGCCGACGCCGGCGGCGTCATCTGCGAGAACCTGTGCGGGCTCGGGCGGATCGACTTCCCGGACCCGCTGATCAGCATCCTGCCGATCCGCTTGCGCGACGGCGACGGCGCGCCGGTCCGGGCGATGGCGATACAACTCGAACCCTGATACCCGTGCGTCTACTTAGCTTCGCCGACGATCCCGGGATTCCCGGCATCGTCGGTGATCGCACCACGACCGCATACCGGACCCACTGGCTGCAACAAACTTGCATGAGGTTCGTGACCGGCGGGATTTGGCGCACCGGTGGTGAGGGCCGAAACCGCTCTTCTTGTGCCGTCGACAATTAGCGTATTCGTCGCATAAACGACGAGTCGTGATTCGATACTTGGAAAATGGCCTTCTGGACGTGGTCTGGGTGGAAGCCTGTTGGGGCTGCCGCGGCGGTTGTTGGCGCATTGTTCACCGCGGTTGGCGTCGTGCTCGGAGGGTGGTTCACGCATCTAACACTGGGGAATGCAAACGAGACGCTCAAGATCACCCAGCATGGACAAATCGCCGAGCGGTTTGGCAGGGCCGTCGAACAACTCGCGTCTGATAAAGCCGACGTGCGATTGGGTGGAGTCTATTCCTTGGCGAATATTGCGGAACAGTCCCCCACTGATCAGCCTGCAGTGATCGATGTTCTTAGCGCGTTCATCCGCGTACACGCTCCTATGTCCGAGAGTTGCGTTTCCGGGCCAACACACCTCCGCCCCCCTGCGGAGATTCAAGCCGCTCTCACTACGATCGTTACGCGTGACCCTAGCCACGATGGTTCCTTGCCTGTAGACCTCTCGCAGACGTGTCTAGTGGGGGCAGATCTATCTGGGGACGCGCAACTAGCAGGTGCAGATCTGTCCTACTCCAACCTCTCCGAAGCAAAGTTGCCCCATGCAGACCTGTCGGGTGCGTCTCTTTTTCAGACTGATCTAACGAAGGCCCAATTGACTGAGAGAGCCAAACTCACCGGCGCGAACCTAACTGTCGCGACCCTGAACTTCGCGGACCTAACCAACGCGGACATGACGTATGCAACCCTGATCGGTGCATGTCTCAAGCGAACGAATCTCACGGGTGCCAATCTGTACCGTGCAGACCTGTCCGGTGCGAAACTTGCTGGCGCGAAACTCGCCGGAACCACCTATACGCCGGTGTGTCCAGACGGACCGGACGTTATGGTGCCACCCTCAGTGGTTGGACTCGCTGAAGCGATGTCGCATGAAACTGATGCGCAGCTCAACGACACCATCCTGATTCAGATCTTCTACGACGACCAAAGCACAATCTGGCCTATCGGATATCAGGCGCCGCCGAGTCGGCCGCAGCGTTAAGCATGGAAGTCCGAGGCTATTGGGGATGGGCGCGTGTTCATTCTCATCCCGCAGCCGCTAACTCGGCTGGTCGCGAAGTCCTGCCGTGTAGGGCGATCAGCCGCAGGGCCTTTTCGGCATCGCTCATGACCAGCGGCCCCAGCCGCTGGAAAGGCACACCGTCACACCAGTTGCGTCAGCACGATCCGCGCGGTCCCGTACACCGCGGTCCCGGCCGTGACCAGACCGAACACCAGAATCCACACGGCCGCCGGGATGCGCGTGAGCCACCGCAGCTGATCGGCGTCCGAGCCCCCGCCACCCCCGCGCCGATGGGTGCGGGCCAACTCGACGACCGGGCGGGTCGCGCCGAACAGCAACACCCACGTCAGCAGATACGCCGCCGTGTAGCGGATGACCGGATCCCCGTAGTACGCCGCCGCCCCGACGGCCGCGCCCACGACGAGGACCGACAGGAAACCGAACAGATTGCGGATCAGCAGGATCAGCAACGCCAGCGCGGCCAGCACCGACCACAGCACGGCGGCCGGGCGATCGAGCGTCAGCAGCGTCGCCGCGAGGAATCCGAGCACGGCCGGGCCGACGTAGCCCGCGAATGCGGTCGCGATCATGCCCGGACCCCGCGGATTGCCCGACGAGACGGTCACCCCGGAGGTGTCGCTGTGCAGCCGGATCCCGGACAGCCGCCTCCCGACCAAACGGGCGACGAGTGCGTGCGACCCTTCGTGGGCCTGGGTGATCAGGTGTCGCGTCGCGAGCCACAACGGCCGCACGGTGACCAGCACGAGTGCGATCACGGCGGTCGTGACGATCAGGGCGGGCGGGGCCGGCTCGCTGACCGCGGACACCGCGTCCCACGCGGATCCCAGTGCGTCCGGGATCGAGGCGAGGGTCGAGGACACGGGGCACCTTCCGTCGGAGAACTGAACGAGTCATCGTACGGCGGAGGCCGCGACGCGACCGCCGCCGGGGACACCGGCAGATCGAGCGCCGCCGGGGACACACCGGCGGATCGGCGGCACCGATAGATTGAATCGTGTGTCCGACCGTCGCTCCGCCCAGATCCGCGCCGGTATCGCCGACTCCTGGGCCGTCGGTCTGGGGCTGATCCCGCTGGGTCTGGCGTTCGGGGTCGTGCTGACCCAGGGTGGTTTCGACTGGTGGTGGGCGCCGATCTTCTCGACCGTCATCTACGCCGGGTCGATGGAGTTCCTCGCGGTCGGGCTGATCGGCGCGGTCACGCCCTTCGCGTCGCTCGCGGTGGCGACGCTGCTGATCAACTTCCGCCACGTGTTCTACGGCCTGAGCTTCCCGCTGCGGGTGATCCGCAGCCGCGCCGGGCGGATCTACAGCGTGTACGCCCTTACCGACGAGTCGTACGCGATCGTTGCCCCGAAACCCCGTGAAGAGCTGACCGGTACCCGGATCCTCAGCGTGCAGGTGCTGTGTCAGGTGGTGTGGGTGGCCTCGGGCACGGTCGGCGCGCTGATCGGAGCGGCCCTTCCTGCGGGCCTGTCCGGACTGGAATTCGCGCTCACCGCGCTGTGCACGGTGCTCGCGATCGATGCCTTCCGCATCAATCGCGACCTGCCCGCGCCCGCGATCGCACTGGTCTGCGGTCTGGTGGCGTTGGTGCTCGCCAAGGACGTCATGCTTCCGGTCGCGCTCGGGTTGTTCGTGCTGGCGCTGCTCGTCCGATTCGTCTATCGCAATCGGGTGTCCCATGCCTGACTCGGTGCCCGGCGCCGGCTACGTGCTGGCGTCGCTGTTCGTGATGTTCGCGGTGACCGTCGGCCTGCGCGCGGCGCCGTTCGCGGCGCTCGCGTTCCTGCGCGAGTCGGCGGTGGTCAAATTCCTCGGTGCGACGATGCCGGCCGGAGTCATGTTGATCCTGGTGATGTACACGCTGCGTGACACCGGTGCGACGACGTGGCTGCCCGCGGTGATCGGGCTCGGTGTGACCGTCGCGGTCCATCTGTGGCGACACAGTCCGGCGCTGAGCACCGTGGCCGGCACCGTCGCCTATGTGGTGGCGGGCGCGCTCTGGAGCTGAGCGGTCTCCTCGGCGGGTGCGCCGGAGGTTTCGGATCCGCGACGCGACCGGGCGGCGATCACGGCGGCGACCAGCAGCGCGAGCCCGGTCAGGCACTGGGCGTTGCCCAGCAACTCGAGGACGGCCTGCTCGACCCAGCCGTGCGACGCCGCGTCGATGAGCAGGTAGTTCGGTCCGACCAGGAACACGAGCGCGGCGGGCAGCAGGACCGGCCACCAGCGGCGGTATTGCGGCGCGAGCGGGATCGCGACGAGCAGCACGCTGTACGCCCAGTGATGGGTGACGGCGATGGGGGCGGCGAGCAGCGTCGCGAGCGCGATCACCCCGAGCGCGATCACCGGTTCGTCCGAACGCAGGAAACGATTGGCGGCCCACGCGGCCGCAGCGACGATGACGAGGGCTCCGGTCAGCCACAGGCCCTTGGTGACCGTCTCGGAGAAGTCGAACCGGGCCAGCAGACCGGTCAGCGCCTGATTCCGGAAGAACTCCTGATCGCCGGCGCGGTCCGTCGCCCAGGCCTCGTGGGTCCAGAAATAGACCGACGACTCGGGCCGCAGCCAGTAGCCGAACGCGGCGAGCGCGATGAACCCACCGGCCGCGCGGGCCACCGACGGGAGGTCCCGGCGCAGCAACAGCAGCAGACCGAACGCCGCAGGTGTGATCTTGATGGCCGCGGCGACCGCGATACCGATCCCACGGAACCGGCGGGGGACGACCCCGAGGCAGTCGGCCACGACCAGCGCCATGAGCACGATGTTGATCTGGCCGAACGCGAAGTTCGACCGTATCGGCTCGAGGCACAGTGCCGGCCCGAGTGCGGCTGCGGCGAGCAGGGGTGCGCGTTCGACGTTCATGCGTTCGAACGCGACCTTCAGCACCCACCAGACCAGCGCGATCAGGCCGAGCGTCCACAGGAACTGCATGGTGGTGCTGCCCACGAGCGGCAACGCCGCGAACAGGGCCGCCGCGAACGGCGGATAGATGAACCGGAAACCCGAGCTGGTGTGGAAGCCCTCCGTGTACAGCGGAGTGTGGTGGAGGAACGCTTCACCGGCATCGCGGAACACGTCCAGGTCCATCAGGTACTCGGTGAGCGAATCTTGCAGGTACCTCGTCACGACGATCGCCGACAGGATCAGGCCCAGCGCGACGAGTGCCGACTGCACGGGCCGGATTCGTATTTCGGACGACAGCACGAGCGTGCACCCCCTGGGTTCGAGACGGCGTGGAGCCGATACGGCATGTGAACTCGAGCCACGTTACACAATCGTTGTCATTGCGACGTGGCAGCAAGATTACCGTTGACGGCTCCGTTGCGTTGCCGTCATCGACTGCGGGTGGCGAGTTCCCCGTGCAGCAACCGGGTCCGATCGACGTCGTCCAGCGAGGTCACCACCAGGTCGGCGTGTGCCGCTACCAGGGCGTCCGCGTCGCCGGACCGGGCGACGCCGAGCGCCGCCATGTCGCCGGCTTTCGCGGCAAGAATTCCGCTGACCGCGTCCTCGACGACGAAACACGATTCGGGCAAAACACCCAATTCTCCTGCGGCGGCGAGGAATATCTCAGGATCCGGCTTACCGCGGGCGAAATCCCGTCCGGACAGGTTCGCGTCGAAGACATCGAGAAGGGTGAAGCCGGACGCCGCATCCGGGACACCCTCGAACTCGGCGAGCGAGATGCCGCGCAGGAACCGGTCGGCGTTCTTCGACGAGGACGCCGCGGCGACGGGGATACCTGCGGCGCGCACGGCGAGGACGAACCGCACCGCGTCCGGATACGCCTCGAACGCACGCTCGTCGATCAGGCGCACCAGCAGCTGCTGCTTGCGTTCCGCGTAGGTCGCGGTGCGCTCGGCGGCGTCCGGGACACGGAAGTACTCGAGCGCGGCGCGCGCGCCGCTCAGACGCGGCTTGCCCGACAGCACCTGCTGATAGACCTGCGGGGTGAAGGCCTCCGGCGACCACGTGGTCGCATCCCGGATGCCGGACCATTCACCGACCATCAGTTCGTGCAGGGCTCGTCGCCACGCCGCTTCGTGGGGGGAGTCGACGAGGACTCCGTCCACATCGAAGATCGCGCCGGCGAAACCGGTGCGTCGGGACGGCGGAGGCGTCGCCGCCGGGGTCACGACCGCACCCCGCGCGGTTGCCGGTTGCTCGACGACCGCTGCGCGGGGAGGGTGAACACACAGCTGTCGCCGGGGCCGAGTTCGTGTTCCTGTCCGTCGAGGGCCACCCGGATCGGGACGTGGAAACCTACGGCCTGCGCGAGCACCGTCAGTTCTCCCGCGGAGATGCGCACCCGCAACGGTGTTCCGCGGAACCGGATCGAGAAGGACACGCCGTCGAGCCGGTCGACGAGCCGTGGCCGGAACACGAGGACACCGTTCTCGACGCGGGTCCCCACATAGGTGCGTTGCAGCACGTCGAGCGTGCCGGACATCACCCCCATGTGGATACCTTCCTTGGTGGTGCC
The DNA here is from genome assembly GCF_048897285.1 of Rhodococcus sp. O3. NCBI lineage: Bacteria > Bacillati > Actinomycetota > Actinomycetes > Mycobacteriales > Nocardiaceae > Rhodococcus > Rhodococcus sp. O3. Next base: position 145,679 of record NZ_JBMBTE010000001.1, on the reverse strand, counting down.
GCCCTGGAGGTCGCTGACGTCGCTCTCGAGCGCCAGCATGAAGCGATTCCAGGAGCCGGGCGGGTCGAGGTCGGCGAGCACGGACGCGAACGTCACGTGGCTGAGTGTCGAACCGTGCGAGGTTCTTTCGTCGTAGTACTCGATGGTGCGGTCGACGAGATCCCGATCGAACGGGTAGCCGAGCCGCTCGAAGACCGGTTCGAGTTCCTCGTAGTCGAACAGGTAGAACAGCATGACGGTGTCCGCCTGCTTCGCCATCTTGAACCGATTGGGATCTTCGCCCTCGGCGCGCAGGATCCGATCGAGGCGCCCGATGTCGGGGTAGGTGGCGCGGTACTGCTCCCAGTCGAGTTCCTCCAGTTCGTCGTATCCCTCGAACTGGCTGATCACTCCCATGTGGAACGGCACGAACATCTTGCGGCTCATGTCGTCCCACAGGCTCAGTTCCTCGTCGGTCACGGCGAGCCGGGCCAGCAGCGCGTTCCGCCGGATCGTGGACAGCGACTCGAGGACGGACGGGACCGTCGCCATCACCCACGCCACCATGACGTTCGTGTACGCGTTGTTGCGGAGCCCCGGCTCCGTCGAGCCGGGGTAGTGTTCGTGGAACTCGTCCGGTCCCATCACGCCGTGGATCTCGTACCGTTCCCGCTCCGGGTTCCAGTGCGCGATCGACGCCCAGAAACGGGCGATCTCGAGCATGATTTCGGCGCCGTAGTCGGCGAGGAACTCGGCGTCGTCGGTGACCTGATGGAAGCGCCACACGTTGTAGAAGATCGCCGCGTTGATGTGCCGCTGGTTGCGACTGTGATCCGGATCCCACTGTCCCGAAAGGGGATTGAGATGCACTTCCTGGGTTTCCTCGGTACCGTCGCTGCCGCTCTGCCACGGGAACATCGCACCCTGGAATCCGGCATCCTGTGCGGCCCAACGTGCTTCGGTGAGACGACGATACCGGTACAGGATCAGGCTTCGTGTCACCTCCGGCATCCGGAGATTGAGGAACGGGTAGACGTACATCTCGTCCCAGAAGACGTGGCCCCGGTACGCTTCACCGTTCAATCCGCGGGCCGGGACCCCGGCGTCGTGCCGTGCGGTGTGCCGCGAGCAGACCTGCAGCAGGTGCGCGACGTGCAAGCCCAGCAGGAGATGCGCGCGGGGTTCGCTGGGCAACTGGACATCGCAGATGTCCCACAGTTCGTCCCATGCCGCCCAGTGCTCGGCGTATGCGGTGGCGAAATCCGGATACCGCAGCACGTGCCGGCCGGCCGCGGCCAGTGGTTCGGTGATGGCGTTGTCCCGAGAGGTGAACAGCGACACCATCTTCTCGATCCGCACCGGCTTCCGGCGCTCGACGTCGAAGCTGAGTACCTGCTGGATGTAGTCCTCCATCTGGTAGAGGTCGCGTTCGACTTCGCTCGGTTCCTCGCTGTCTCCCAGGAAGACCCGGGTGCGCGCCGCCTCGGCCACGTAGATGTCGGACTGCCGCGTCTGCACCCGCAGAGCGATGGTCTCGTCGCTGAACGTGCGCGGCGAGACCGGATCCAGATGCCGGCCCTCGAGCTGCCGGTAGCGGGCGACGACGCGGTTGGTGACGCGACCGTCGAGGGCCGAGACCACTTCCACTCGCCCTGACCAGTTCTCGGGTGTGACGGTCCATTCGATCGCGGCCTGGTGGCTGTCGGCCATGCTGACGAACCGGCGGCTCCGCAGCGTCGTCTCCCGTCCGCAGTGGTCCCGGAAGGTCATCTCCCGCATCACGGTCGCCGAGCGGATGTCGTAGGTGTGGCGGTATCCCAGCAGGTCGATGTTGTCGAGCCGGATCGCGTCCTCGCCTTCGATGCGAAGCTTGAGAATCAGCCAGTTCGACACGTTGACGAGGTCCTCGTTGAGGACCGGTCGACCTCCCATGATCGTGGTCTCGCGGTTGTAGATGCCGTGGACGTATGTTCCGGGATAGTGGACGGGACTCATGTCCTCCCACTCGGCGGTGCCGCGCGTGCAGAAGTATCCGTTGCCCGTGGATGTCAGGGCCTCACGCAAACCCTCTGCGGCACTGTCGAACCGATCGTAGTCCAGTCCGAAATCCGGAGATTGCACTGTGTTTCACCTCCCGAATCACACGACCTACAGCTGTGTCAGGTCAGGGTCGCCAGGAAACGTTCCACGTCGTCGACGGACGCCAGCGCGTAGCGGGCCGCCGTGGTTCGATTCGCCACTTCCGGGTCGTCGGGATCGCCGACGAGGATGCCGATCCCACGGTCGCGCAATGCCTGGAATGCGTACTCGTCGGTGATGTCGTCGCCGAGGTAGAGCGGCACGATGTCGTCGCTGTCGAGACCGAGCACGTCGATGAGATAGAGCACCGCCTTGCCCTTGTTCCAGTCGACGTTGGGCCCGAGTTCGTACACCATCTTGCCGGGCGTGAGCTTCAATTTGCCGGAGTAGGCGTCCATCACGGTCTGCACCGTTGCCGAGATGCGGTGCCGGTCGGCGGGGTCGACCTGGCGATAGTGCACGGCAACCGATGCGCGTTTGGGTTCGACGTGGGCACCGGGGATGCCGCGGGTCTCGTCGCGGAGCCGCGTCGTGACCTCCGCGACGAGGTCGGTGTACTGCGCGACGTACGCGTCGGACAGCGCGCCCCGGGTCGGCGTCCAGATGTCGAAACCGTGACTGCCCGCGATCGTGAGGTCGTCGATGCCCATCAACTGCTGTGCGACGGTGCGGTCACGGCCGGTGACGACACACACCGGAACGCGGCCGGCGAGGTCGCGGACGACGGTGCGCATGCGCTCGGACATCACCGCATCCTCGGGTCGCTCCACGATCGGGCTGAGAACGCCGTCGTAGTCGAGGAACACTGCCGGGCGGCGTCCGGCCAGCCGACGGGCGAGCTCGGGGTTCCCGAGCGCCGGGGGAACATCGCGCACGGTCGTGTCCTGCATTCTGAGCACCTCCAGGGGTCCTGTCGCGGTGACCCGGCCTTCATCGTCGCACGGACCCGCGGGGCAGCGCCGTGACTCTCGGCGGCGAGGATTGCCGAGACACCGCAGTATTCGGATATCTACCGTAGTGCCTAGAGATCGATAGATATCCGAATGCGCGAGTGTGCCGCCGAGGCGTGCGGTGTCCGTCCCGCCACGCGCGGGGCGGCCGGACCCCTGCGCTGCAGAGGCCCGGCGTCTGTGTCACGATCTCGTCCGTGAAGCGGGCGGTGGACGGGTGGTCGGGACAGAATCGGCGCGGGCTGCCGCTGGCGGTGGTGCTGGCGGCCGTCGTCGTCGCGACCGGACTGCCCGTCGCCTCGGCGGACGAACCGGACGGGCTACCGGGGACCGGACCGTGCGCGACCGACACCTGGAAACACGAGTCGCTGGTGCCGTCCGACCTGGACATCCCCGTGCCGTACCCGGTGATCACGACCGTTCCCTATCCGGCGCCGGAACCGGAGCCGGTGCGCATCCAACCGGACCCGCTTCCGGTGGACCCGTGCACCGATCCGTGCCCGGACCTGACCGACGAGCCCGAGCGGACCCCGCCGTTGCTGCCCCGCATCGGGCTGAAACCGACGCCGTTCTACTTCGGCCTGCCCGTGCCCGGACCCGAGCCGGAGCCGCCCGCACCCGAACCCGGCGGTGAGATCGCGCCGATCGAACCCGCCCCACAGGTTCCGGCGCCTCCGGTGCCGAATGTCGTGGACGTCACCACCGTTGCCAAGGAGACCGGCGCCGGTTCGATCAACCGGACCGACAAGCGCTGGCAGGTGTACGGCACCGATCTCGGCGTCATGTGGGAGTCGGAGCCGGGAAAGATCGCCGTCGCATTCGGCGACACGGTCGGCAAGGGTTTCCATCCGCCGGGCGGGCAGGGCGAGGACTGGCGCAGCAACGTCCTCGCGTTCAGCACCGACCGCGACCTCGCCGACGGCATGACGTTCGATTCGATGGTGCAGGACTCGCGCTGTCACGCGGCCGAGATCCTGAACAGCCGCAAACTCGACAACGTCGAGATCACCGTGATTCCCACCTCGGGCTTCGCGGTCGGATCGCGCCAGTACCTGACCTACATGTCGATCCGCACCTGGAACAGCATCCCCGCCACCTGGTGGACCAACCACGGCGGCATCGCCTACTCCGACGACGGCGGTTCTACCTGGACGAAGGACCCACATGCCCAGTGGGACAACATCTTCGGGGTGACCAACTTTCAGGTGGCGGCGGCGGTGCCCGCCGAAGGCTACGTGTATCTCTTCGGAACCCCGAACACACGGCTCGGATCGGTGGCGCTGGCCCGGGTTCCCGAGGACCGGGTGCTCGAGCCCGACGCCTACCAGTACTGGAACAACGGAAACTGGACGCACGTAGGCGGTTACACCGCGGCCACGCCGATCGTGCACGGACCGGCCGCGGAGTTGTCCGTGCGATACGACGCGGCCGCGGGCCGATGGCAGATGGCGTATCTGGACACGGCGAAGGCCGCGATCGTGCTGCGCGAGTCGGACACCCCGCAGGGGGCGTGGTCGGAGAGCGCCCGCCTCGTCGGGGTGGAGGAACACGTCGAGCTGTACGGCGGGTTCCTCCACCCGTGGTCGACCGACGAGGACGTGTACTTCATGCTCTCGACCTGGTCCGACTACAACACCTTCCTGCTGCGCACCCGCATCGAGCGGTGATCAGGTTCCGCTGATCTCGTTGGGCGTTCGCGGCAGGGTGCCGGTGGTGATCGCGCCCGTTGTGAGGTCGACGGCGTGCAGTTCGTCGTCGGCGGGGTCGGTGACGTAGGCGGTTCCGTCCAGCACCTTCAGCGCGGGCCGCGGCTGTTGCCACTCGTCCGGTTCGGTCCACGGATCGACGACGGCGATCTTCCGGATCAGCTCTCCGGTGTGTTCGTCGACGACGTGCAGATTGCCGTCCGTGCCGAGCACCAGTGCCTCTCCGTCCGGTCCGCGACCGAGCGACCGGAAGGTGTAGCTGGTGCCGAGGTCGACCAGCCGCAGTTCCGAGGTGACCGTGTTCACCAGCGCAATGCGTTCGGGGCGTTCGAGTTCGGCGTCGGGGTCGGTCTTGTAGTCGGCGAGCACGACGTCGGAGTTCGCCGATCCGGCCTGGTTGCCGAGACGCGCATACGGATCGGGCGCGGCGACCTTGGTGGCGGTTCCGTCCCGGTAGACGAGCATGCCGTCCTCGCAGCCGGCGACGACCGCGTCGCGGGTGGTCGCTTCCCCGTGGACACCCGGGCACTGTTCGTTGCGGGTGACCTCGGCGCCGGTAGCGTCGAGGACGGCAATCCCGTTGCGGGAGTCGCTGTTTCCGAGCGTGACGAGGAGACCGCCGTCGGCCAGGGGCACCGCGACACCGTGATGCGCCTCGGGCAGCGCGACCGTTTCGACGTCGGGGCGGCCGTCGGCGAGGTCGGCCGGGTCGAACAGGTCGATACGTCCGGTGCTGTCGTCGAACAGCGCGGTGCGGCCGGCATGGGTGACGACGTGTCCAGGCTTTCCGGCAGCGAATTCCGCGGTGGTCCAATCGGGTTCACCGGCATAGTGGTGTGCGTGGTCGCCGTGTGCCTCGGACCAGCTTCCGGTGTCCAGGGCCCGGAATCCGCCGGACGTCGTGACGAACACGTGGCGCCCGTCGCCCGCGGCGTTGAGACGAGTGAAGCCGTCGGCCGGAAGATCCGCGAGGACGTCGAGGCTGGTGGCATCGACGACGAGGATGCCGCCGTCGTAGGTGAGGGTCAGTCGTGGTTGCGCAGACGTGGTCTCGGCGGGTCCGTTTGCGGCGGGGGCGCCGGAGGGCTGGTTCGACGAGGTGCCGGTGTCGGTCGACGAGCATCCGGCGAGCAGCGTGACGGCGAGGCCTGCGGACAGCACGGCGGGACCGGGGCGGAGGAGGGATCGCATGGGCACAGATCTACGCGTTAATGGAAACGAATGTCAAAGTCGAGTATGCGTATGTCTGCATCCGGGCAGACGAGGGCGACGAACCCGGAGGCGACGGCAGGTTCGCGAATCACCGTTCGGATGAACGCGGAATCGTCCACACCTGTCGATACCATCGACCGATGGACCCGGTCCGCAACCCGTATGCCCCGGGCGCGGGACAGCGCCCGCCCGAACTCGCCGGCCGCGACAAGCAGCTCTCGGCGTTCGAAGTGGTTCTCGAACGCATTGCGCGGGGCCGTCCGGAACGGAGCGTCGTGCTCACCGGGCTGCGCGGCGTCGGCAAGACCGTGCTGCTCAACCAGCTGCGCTCGGCCGCGATCGCCCGCAGCTGGGGGACCGGCAAGATCGAAGCGCGCCCCGACCAGGACCTGCGGCGACCCCTGTCGTCGGCGCTGCACATGGCGGTGCGGGAGATCGCGGCGGCTCATCCGGACCGCGAATCGGTCGACTATTTCCTCGGCGTCCTCAAATCGTTCGCGCTGCGCGCCACCGCGGACAAGGGCATGCGGGAACGCTGGCAGCCGGGGATCGACGCGCCCGCCGTCAAGGGTCGCGCGGACTCCGGGGACATCGAGATCGACCTGGTGGAACTGCTCGTCGACGCGTCCGGTCTGGCCCGCGACGTCGGCGTGGGCATCGCGTTGTTCATCGACGAGATGCAGGACCTCGGCGCGGCCGACGTGTCGGCGATCTGCGGGGCCTGCCACGAACTGAGCCAGGACGCGGCACCGCTCATCGTCGTCGGTGCGGGTCTGCCGCACCTGCCGGCGGTGCTGTCCGCGTCGAAGAGCTACTCGGAGCGGCTGTTCACCTATCACCGCATTGACCGGTTGGATCGTTCCGCCGCCGACCTGGCGCTCATCGCCCCCGCCGCACGCGAGGACGTGGAGTTCACGCAGGACGCGCTGGATGCGCTCTACGAGACGGCCGACGGATACCCGTACTTCGTGCAGGCCTACGGCAAAGCTACGTGGGACGTGGCGGCGGCGAGTCCGATCACCGCGGACGACGTGCGGGTCGGGGCGCCGGCGGCCGAGGAGGAACTCGCCGTCGGGTTCTTCGGATCCCGGTACGAACGCGCGACGCCCGCCGAGCGTGAATACATGCGGGCGATGGCCGACCTGTCCGGCGACGACGGGCCCGTCGCGACGTCGAAGATCGCAGCGGAACTCGGGCGGAAACCGGCGTCGTTGTCCCCGGCGAGGGACGGGCTCATCAAGAAGGGACTGATCTACTCCGCCGAGCGGGGCTTCATCGGGTTCACCGTGCCGCACTTCGGACGGTATCTGCGCGCTCAATCCGATTGAGCTGCGCCCGGATTCGATTCAGTGCCCGGTGCTGGGCGATGCGGACCGCGCCCGGTGTGGTGCCGAGCATCGCGGCGGTGCGTTCGGTGCTGTAGCCCTGCATGACCCGCAATTTCAGCACGAGCAGCTGTTGTTCGGGGAGCGTCGCCATGAGCTGCTGCGCGGCGGTGATCAACTCCTCGTCGAGTACGGCTTCCTCGGGACCGGGGACCGTCACCTCGTGCACGTGCGGCACGGAACGGGCCGCTCCGCGGCGGGCGTCGGCGATCTTCCGGGTGGCGATACCGAAAGCGAAGCGCAGCACCGAGGTTCCCTGGTCGCGGTAACGGGGGAGCGCGCGGGTCAGCGCGAGGCACACCTCCTGGACGAGATCCTCGACCGGGGTGTGGGCGCGGGTGTGCGCATCCATCCGTGCGTCGCAGAACCGCATCACGTGGGGATGGACCGAGCGCACCACCACACCCACGGCATGCGGTTCACCGGCGACGGCCCGCGGAACCCAATTGCGGAGCAGGGCTTCGGTTTCGGTATCGGTCACGGTGGTTCCTCTCGGTGCGGGAATTCGACACCTCGAGCGTGCGCCACCGTGGCCTCACGAAACAGCACCCCTGGGGGTGGTCAGTCCTCCACCCACCGCACGACGTCGTCGAGCTCGGCGCGGTCGGTCCGGCACGTGTTCGCCGGATGCGACTCGTCGGCGTAGCCGAACGAGACCGCGCACACGATGTCGCGCTCGTCGGAGATGTTCAGTTCCTTGCGGAGCGCCGTTGCCGTCATTGCGACCGCCGCCTGCGGTACGGCGGCGATCCCGAGGGACTGCGCGGCGAGCAGCAGAGTGGCGACGTAGCCGCCGCAGTCGACGGCGCCGTACGTTCCGAGCTGCTTGTCGCTGGTGACGATCGCGACGTGCGGGGCGCCGAAGAAGCGGTAGTTCTCGAGCATCTGCCGCGTGCGCTCGGGGTAGTCGTCGCGGGCGATGCCGAGTGCGTTGTACAGGGCGTATCCCGCGTTGCGCCGGCGCTCGGCGTACTCGCCGCGGTATTCGACGGGGCCCGCGATGTCCGGGTCGAGGAGCCCGGAGGCGGCCTGCTCGTACGTCGCGGCGCGGAGCCGGTCGGTGGCATCCCCGCTGGTCACGTGTACCTGCCAAGGCTGCGAATTGCACCACGAGGGGGTGCGCTGCGCCATCCGCAGCATGCGTTCGATGTCCTCGCGCGGCACCTGCTTGGACAGGAACGCGCGGCAGCTGTACCGGGTGTCGAGCAGCGTCGACAGGATCGTCGCATCGTTGGCAGTCATAGGCTCACGATCGCACATGGCGGGAGCTAGCGCTCGTTCAGGTCCTGTCCGGTGGTGCACAGAGAGCGTTACCGCCCACCTGCGACCACCGGGCGCTCGGTCTCTCGGGCGAGTCGCTCGACGAACGGGACGACCCTCGACTCGAGCGCCGAGTTGTAGGCCTGCGGCCGCTGGATCGGATTGGCGTGCCCGGTGCCCTCGATTCGCACCACCCGCAGGAAGCCCTGAGGTCCGCCGATACGGTCGAACAGAACCTTCTGGGTGTAGTCCACATCGACGACCTCGTCATCGGTCCCGTGCCGGGGTCGTAGGAACACCACCGCCGGAGGTTGCCGGTCCCTCCGACGGGACGCAAGCACCCCGAGGTTGTCGAGCGCACCGGAAGCCACGATCGCCTCGAATTGCGCCTCGATCAACCCGTTGCTGGCGGCATCGGTGGAGAAGATCTTGTCCTGGAGCACTTCGGTGACCGCTTCGACCAGCGCGCCGGGATCGACGGTGGGCAAGCGGTTCGGGCGCGTGACGAGATAGCGGTCTTTGCGGGCGGCGGTTTCGACCACCAGACGCAACGTGCGGCTCTCCCGTGCTCCGGGCAGCCAGCCCATCCAGCGCAGCAGATCTTCCCCGGTGTCTCGTGCATCGGCCCGCACCGCGTGCAGGTCGATCGGGGTGCAGTCCAAAATCACGGCCAGCAGGTTCACCTCCGGATCGGTGACGACATGCTCGGCCACCTCGAGAGCAATGATGCCGCCCATGCTGTGTCCGACCAGCACGATCCGTTCCACCTCGGCGTGTTCGGCATGATCGAGGATCATCCGGGCGATCACGGCGGTGTCGAGGCCGGCGTTGTCGTACTGCACCGCCCACACCTGACCCAGCTCGGCCAGTACCGGAAGCGCCCGGGCGGTGTCGGTGGCGTCGAGATTGCCCAACCCGACCAGATCCACGACTGCGGTGGTTCGGTCGGCCGGCTCCGCAGCATCGAAGATCGGATGCAGATACGGCTGCGTGTGGGCCAATCGGGCCCGTTCCGGTGCCACGTCATGGATCCAGTACTGCCCGTACAGCGTCAACAGCGCCACGAGAACGAGGGTCAGCCGAACCAAAGCTCGACGCACACGCGCGAACCGCCTCCAACGGTGACCCAACCGAGTGGTGCGCAAAGCCGCTCGGCGACGCTCATCGCTCCAGTCTGTGACCGGACACGGTGCCAGAGGCAGATGATCGGTCATGCACGCCTCAGTGTAGTGATCGGTTCTTGCGCCCGGGTGGCCGTCACCTCCGCCGATGGACCGTGGTTCGGCCTGGGCGGGGCGACTGTCCTGCCCGCGGCCGTGGTGGCTGCGGTGCCGACGGTTCGAGTCGAGATCGGGTCGCGTGTACGGTCTCGGTTCGTAACGCGCCGGAGTCGCGTGACCGCTCGGGGCCCTTCTCCGAACGATCGACCGGTGTCTCCGACAAGGCTGTGAGTCGAATCCGGACAATAGGGATATGTGTGCCAATCTGCTGATCGTCGAGGACGACGACCGAGTGCGAGCCTCGCTCAGGCTCGCACTCGAAGACGAGGGCTACCAGGTGGAAGAAGCCGAGGATGCCGAGAACGCTCTGCGCCACCTCGAACGCTACGGTGCCCCTGATGTGATGCTCGTGGATCTGATGCTAGGCGACATGGACGGCTTCACGTGCATCCGCAGGATTCGCTACGACCATGATGTGCCGATCATCGTCGTCAGCGCGCGCGACGACACTCACGATGTCGTGGCAGCCCTCGAGGCCGGTGCCGACGATTACGTCACGAAGCCTTTCGAGGTCAAGGAGATCACCGCGAGAATGCGGGCGCTCAGGCGCCGTGCGGGTGGGTTTGCGGAGAGAACCGGTCCCGCCGAGGTGGTACTGGAGGCTGATGACGCGGCACCGCTCGTTCTCTCGCCGGGCAGCGGCATCGTTCGTCGCGGTGATGAGCGGCTACACCTGACGTTGACCGAGTTCCGCCTGCTCTGTGAACTGGCCGAGTCGCCGGGACTCGTGCTCAGCCGTCGATCGCTGCTCGAAACAGTTTGGGACCGAGGCTACTTCGGTGACGAGCGCATCGTAGATGTGCACGTGCGTCGGTTGCGCACCAAGATCGAGCGGGATCCCTCGGACCCGCAGGTGGTGGTCACCGTGCGAGGACTGGGATATCGGTTGGATGTCCGGCGCTAGCAGCCGGCCCCGATTGGGGCTTCGCGGCCGCGTGATGCTCGCGTTCGCCGTCGGTGCGAGTCTCGTGTCGATCGTGCTCTCGGTGTCGGTGTTCACGACCAGTCGCAGCTACATGGTGGCGCAACGAGAGCGTTCTGCGGAGCGGCAGACGTCGATCCGTGCCGAGTTCGTGCGCAACGTCCTCGACGGCTCCGACAGCGAGACGGCTGCGGTCGTCGAAGACTTGGAACTGCCCGCGCAATCGGTGGTGCTGGTGCGTCGAGATTCCCGCTGGTTCGTATCGGAACGGGAGCTCTCACCCGCGTTCGTGCTCGACAAGCTCGGCGGCGCGGACGTCGAGCTCGACGACGGCAGTATGCGGCTCGACGTCACGCTGTTGGGTGACCCGTACCTGGCGATCGGGGTTCCCCTCAACGACGAGGGCGACGTGTTGTTCGAACTGTCTTCGCTCACCGAACTCGAATCGACTCTCCGAGTCCTCAAGCTCGCACTTGTCTCCTGTGGCGTCCTCACGACGATTGCCGGGGCATTACTCGGGCTCTGGGCGAGCCGGCGAGTGCTTCGTCCGCTGCACGATGTCGCCGGTACCGCCGCCGAGATAGCCGCCGGCAACCTCGATTCCCGGCTCGCAGACACACACGACACCGATCTGGAGACCATCGGTCAAGCGTTCAATGCGATGGTCGACTCGCTGCAGTCGCGCATCGACCGTGAGCGACGATTCTTCGGGGACGTCAGTCATGAGCTGCGCACACCGTTGACCACTCTCGTCACCAGTGTTGCCGTGCTGGGCCGGCATGAGCAGGACCTGCCCGATCGATCACGCCGGGCGCTGCTGCTGATCAATGCCGAGCTCGACCACCTCCGGCGACTCCTCGAGGATCTTCTGGCGCTGGCGCGTGCGGAGGCCGGTCTGCATCAGGACCAGCTCGAGCCGCTGCCGCTCGCCGATCTGCTCGAGCACACACTGGCGGAGTCGAAGAGACCGTCCGAACTGTTGGTGGTCGAGCACGATGGTGTCGTGGAGGGCCGCAAGCTCGCGCTCGAACGTGCCTTCCGGAACCTGATGGACAACGCCGACAAGCACGGCGGCGGTCTGCTCGGGATCGCACTACGGCAGGTCGGCGAATCGGCTGTCGTGATCATCGACGATGCGGGACCGGGCGTCCCGGAGGGTGAGCACACGCGGATCTTCGAGCGATTCGTCACCGGCAATCCCCGCCGGAAGGAGACCACCGGTACCGGAACCGGTCTGGGTCTGGCCTTGGTTGCCGAGACGGTCAAAGCTCACCGCGGACGTGTGCGGTACGAACCGCGACCCGGGGGCGGTGCGAGGTTCGTCGTGGAGTTGCCGTTGCAGACCGCGGGAACGGAGCTGCAGCAAGTGCGACGCCGGGACGGCGCTCGGCGGGGTTCCGCCTCCCGGGGCACCGCCATGACAGATCGTCGCACTCTGTAACACAACCGCAAAGAAACGGACCGAACCATCTCAAACTCGGAGCGGCAGGCTGGGCACCCGTCACCGAGTCGAGATGGAGTGTGCCGTATGAGATGTCGACCGTCGTCGTTGCGCGTTGTACCCGACCGCGAGAGCGCAACCGATCGAGGCGTGGCGTGCGGTCGCCTTTGCGAGGCAGGGCAGGGTAGGTGAAACCCACTACCCCTGTGCGACTGCGAACACCCGAGATCGCCGATGCGAAACGGATCTGGGAGATCGCGGCACGGTCCCGCGAACTCGACCTGAACTCGAGCTACTGCTACCTGATGTGGTGCCGCGACCACCGGGAGACCTCGATCGTCGCTGAGCTCGACGGTCGGACGGTCGGCTTCGTCACCGGATACCTCCGCCCGAGCGCACCGTCGGCCCTGTTCGTATGGCAGGTCGCAGTCGACCCGGATTTCCGTGGCCGCGGCGTCGGTCTTGCGATGCTCGGTGCACTCGAGCATCGATGTTCGGTGACCACGATCGAAACGACCATCACCAGGGACAACGCGGGCTCGATTGCGATGTTCACCGCCCTTGCCCGCAACCGCGGCACCTCGATCGGAAGGCGCCCGCTGTTCGAGCCCGAAGACTTCCCGGACGGTCACTCGGCCGAAGAGCTCTACACCATCGGACCCTTTCCCCGGATTGGAGCGGCATGACTATCTTGACCCTGCCCGGAACCTCGATCTTCGAGAGCCTCGAGTCGGAGGTCCGCAGCTACTGCAGGAACTGGCCGACCGTGTTCGATACCGCCCGCGGTTCGTGGATCACGGACGAGTCGGGACGTGAATACCTCGATTTCTTCGCCGGAGCAGGATCGCTCAACTACGGGCACAACAATCCGGTACTCAAGCGTGCCCTCCTGTCCTACCTCGAACGTGACGGCATCACCCACGGCCTCGATATGTCGACCACCGCCAAACGGAGCCTGCTCGAGACCTTCGAGGACACGATCCTCCGGCCCCGGGGCCTGCCGTACAAGGTCCAGTTTCCCGGTCCTACCGGGACCAATGCCGTCGAGTCCGCGCTCAAGCTCGCGCGCAAGGTGACAGGAAGAGAATCGATCGTCAGCTTCACCAACGCGTTCCACGGCATGACACTGGGATCGCTGTCGGTGACCGGCAACGCGATGAAACGTGCCGGGGCAGGCATCCCCCTCGTGCACTCGACTCCGATGCCGTTCGACAACTACCTCGGCGCCGGCGCCAACGACTTCGAGTGGTTCACGCGACTGCTGGACGACACCGGTTCGGGTCTGAACCGTCCTGCGGCAGTGATCGTCGAGACCGTGCAGGGCGAAGGGGGCGTGAACGTCGCTCGCCCGGAATGGCTGCGGGCCCTCGCTGATCTGTGCAGGAATCGGGAGATCCTGCTGATCGTCGACGATGTACAGATGGGGTGCGGGCGGACCGGACCGTTCTTCTCCTTCGAGGTGGCGGGAATCCAGCCCGACATCGTCACGCTGTCGAAGTCGATCGGTGGGTACGGTCTGCCGTTGGCGCTGACGCTCTTCAAGCGAGAACTGGACGTGTGGTCGCCCGGGGAACACAACGGCACGTTCCGGGGAAACAACCCGGCGTTCGTCACCGCCCGTGTAGCGCTCGAACAGTACTGGTCCGACGACCACCTCGAGAAGTCGGTGCTCGACAAGGGAGAATTCCTCGAGCACACGCTCGCCGAGTTGGCCAGAGGTTTCCGGGGGGTGTCCTCACGCGGCCGCGGTCTGGTTCGCGGCCTGGCCTTCGAGGACGCGTCGCAGGCCGGCAAGGTCGCGCAGTACGCCTTCGAACACGGACTGCTCGTCGAAACGGCCGGCCCGCAGGACGAAGTGGTGAAACTGCTTCCTCCGCTGACTACGACTCAGGACGAACTCGAGCACGGGTTGGGGATCCTGATCGACGCAACCGTAACCGTCTGCGCTGGACAGGAGGCGTGAAAGCACATGATTGTCAGAACCACCGAAGAGATCACCGGCACCGATCGCGACGTCCGCAGTCCCGACGGCCACTGGCGCAGCAAGCGAATCGTCCTTGCCGGCGACGGCGCCGGATTCTCCTTCCACGAGACGACGATCGAACCGGGAACCGTCAACGAGTTCCACTATGCCCACCACATCGAGGCGGTATGGCTGATCGACGGTGAGGGAACACTGACCGATCACGAGACGGGGACCGTCTACGCGCTGGGGCCCGGATCGATGTACCTGCTGAACGGGCACGAACGACACCGCGTCGAGGCGCGGACCAGGATGCGCATGCTGTGCGTCTTCAATCCGCCGGTGACCGGAAGGGAAGTACACGACGAGAACGGTGTGTACCCCCTGCTGACTGCATGAAACGCTACGTGGTCGCAGTCGACAGTCGAAGTTCCGTGTTTCGAATTCAGGAGTGCGTGTTGCCTAAGGTAGGAGCCGGGATCGACCGGTACCCGACCCGGGTCGACGGAGAGCCGGAGATCCGGGACCGGAACGACCCGTGGGTGTGGGGCGAACCATCCACCCGTGAAATCGCGGGGTACGCCGAGCGTGGTTATCTACAGCGGGAGAGCGTGATCGCGCCGGCGACGGTCGAAGCGTGCCTCGCCGAAATCGACCGTATCCGTAACGATCCCCGATTCGATGGGGACGAGCGCGTCGTCCGCGAGGAGAACGACACCGCGGTGCGATCGATCTTCGACATCGATCTTCTCAGTGACGTGGTGCGGGAGGCGATCTCGGAGTCCGGCGCCGAGGAGTTGGCGCGAGAGATCCTCGGTTCGGACGTTTACGTCCACCAGAGCCGGTTGAACTACAAGCCGGGATTCCGCGGTGGCGCCTTCTACTGGCATTCGGACTTCGAAACCTGGCATGCAGAGGACGGGATGCGGATCCCCCGGGCAGTCAGTGCATCGATTGCGTTGACCCACAACGAAACATACAACGGTCCTTTGATGATCATGCCGGGAAGCCAGCGCTTTTTCGTGCAGTGTGCGGGGAAGACGCCGCGCAACTACCATCGGCAGTCGCTCGTGACCACCACACCGCGGATCGGTGTGCCGTCCGAGGCGATGGTCACAGAACTGTGGAACCTGCTGGGCGTGGACGTTCTCACCGGACCCGCCGGATCCATGACGATGTTCGACTGCAATGTCATGCACGCCTCCGGAGGCAACATCACACCGGTGCCGCGGGCGAACATCTTCGTGGTGTTCAACAGTGTCGGCAATCGCCTCGGCCGACCCTGTGCAGCCGAAGCGACGCGGCCTGTGTATCTGGCCCGGCGGTCACTCAGCTGACGTGTCGCCCGAGTCTGCGACCAGGCGAACTGCATCATCCACCCGAGGGCAGGGAGTCGCCGGTTTGTGGATGGTCAGGCACTGGATGCTATGTGCTGCAACGCTGTTCGACCCCAAGATGCCGAAGAGCTGCCCACGACCGAGATCCGATCAGTAGAGCTCGTCGATCACCGCCTGCGAGAGGACGGCCGCGGTGTGCTGTCCGTCGGGTCCGGTCATCATGTTCGCCCAGGCGATCACGGTGAGGTCGCGTTCCGGATCGTGTCCCATGAACGAGTTGTAGCCGGGAAGCTCCCCGCTGTGTCCGTACAGGCTGCCGTACTTCGCGATCGCCTCGCCGTAGGCGGCGCTGTCGGGGTTGCCCGGATCGATCGGGATGACGCTTGCGAGGCGCTGTTCCTGCATCCGGTCGTCCAGCAGCTCGCCGCCGACGAGTGCCTTCACGAAGCGGGCGAGGTCGTTGCTCGTGGAAATCCCCGCACCGGCGACCCATCCCCATGAGGGGTTAATGTCGGTCACGTCGTTGGGTTGCAGCGTTCCCGCCGCCGCCTCGGCAGCCTGCTCCGGCGGCAGCACCCCGCCGGAGGCGATGAAGTCGGTGACCGTGCCGAAAAGGTAGCCCCGCGCGTGCTGCTCGGGGATCACATTGGATGTCCGGGCGGGCAGCAGCGTGCGTTCCAGGCCGAGCGGCGCGAAGATCCGCTCGTCGAACGCCTGCTCGACCGGTGCGCCGGTGAGCTGCTCGATGATCAGTCCGAGCAGGACCGCGTTGGCGTTCGAGTAGAGGTACCCCTCGCCGGGTGCGAAGGCGACCGGCTGAGCGAAAGAGAGTGCGAGGAGCTCATCCGGCGTCCAGACGCGGTCGGGGGTTTCGTCCATCGACCGGGCGATCTCGGGCAGGCCGCTGTAATCCGCCAGGCCGCTGCGCATGTTCAGCAGCATCTCGATGGTGATGTCGTCGCCGTTGGGCACGTCGTCGCGGTACTTCGAGACCGGGTCGTCGAGACTGAGCTTGCCCTCCTGGACGAGTTGCAGGACGATCGTGCCCGTCATGGGCTTGGTGTTGCTGCCGATGCGGAGCTGGTCGTCGAAGCCGATCGGCTCCTGCTCCGCGACCGTGCGCGAACCGAACGTGAGCAGGCAGTCGCCCAGCTCCGGCGAGAGCACCATGACGACCGCACCCGGTACGTTCATGCTGTCGGCCAGGCCGGCCAGCTCGGGTTCCATCTGCTGGCAGTAGCCCGGGACGGCATCGGTCGATTTCGAGACCGGATCCGCGGTGTCTGTGGACGTGCAGCCCGTCAGGAGCATGCCGGGAAGTACGACGACCAACCCCAGCGTCGCGGTGCGTAGCGAACCGAGCATGCCCATATCGCCTCCAGTCGGACCAACCTTACCGCGTCGCCGACGCCGCCATACCCAACTTGCGTTCGGCGAGAGGACGGGCGAGACGCGGCTCGGGTGCTGGGTCCGGCCGAGTGGATTTCAGCCGCCGCCCTTACTTCATCGGATGCAATGTGCAGCGGCTGAATTGACACTCGGTCCGCCGGCACCCCACGGCCGGGCTACATGGGCATGTGCATCATCGGCATCCCACCCATCTGATGCAGCCACATCATCAACTGATGCAGCATCATGTGCGCCTGGTCCATCATCGCCATCATGTTCATGGCCGTGCTCCTTCTTCGCGCTCTGCGTGGGCGACAAACCGGACGGGGAAATCGGTTACAGAGTGGTCAGCAACTGACGCATGGTGTCGATCTCCTGCTGCTGGGTGTCGATGATGGTGCGGGCCATAGCGATTGCGTCGGGGGATTGTCCGTTCTCGACCTCGGTCTGCGCCATCGCGATGGCACCTTCGTGGTGGGCGATCATCTGGGTGAGGAACAACCGGGCGGCCTCGGTGCCCTGCGCGGCGGACAGTGCCTGCATGTCCTCGCCGCTCATCATCCCCTGCATGCCCGGCATGGACTGCATGGGCATGGACTGCATGGGCATGGACTGCATGGGCATCGACGTCATCGGCATGGACTCCATGGGCATCGGCTCCATGGGCATGGACGTCATGCCGGGCATGTTCTGCCCAGCCCCCGGAACACCGGTGGGCATCTGCGGTTGGCCCCACTGGCCGAGCCAGGATTCGAGCTGTTCGATCTCCGGTCCCTGGGCGGCCTTGATCTGCTCGGCCAGCGCGGTCACCTCGGCAGGCATATCCTCTTTCGCCAGGATCATGTCGCTCATCTCGATCGCCTGGGCATGGTGCGGAATCATCATGCGGGCGAACATCACATCCGCCTGATTGTGCGCGACGGCCTCTTCCTCGGGCGAGGTGGCCGGGGCGCTCGACGGGGCGGCGGTGGTGCCCGTGTCGGAGTCGCTGCACGCGGTCGCGGTGAACACCACCGCAAGCGCCACTGCGCCGGCAGCGAGAGTCTTCTTGTCCATCGGACTGTTCCCTTTCTCGAATGGCCGCAGAGCACAGGTGAACCCGCGACGAGGTGCCCTCGCGGCCGGTGCACCACGGGTCACGCCGGCCACGGACCCGGCTGTGCCGGCGGCGGGTCCGCGGTGGTCTCGCGGCTGTGCCTCAACATCTGCCGGCGAGCAGCGAATTCGTCGGAGTCGATCTCGCCGCGGGCGAAACGCGTCTCGAGCAGCCGCAGCGGATCGGGCTCCCGGCCGTCTCGGCCGGATCCGACCACTCGGTCGGAACGGAACATCACCGCCACCAGATAGATCACCACCGCCCAGAACGCGACCATGCACACGGCCATGACGATCCATCCGGTCCAGGTCAGCTGACCTGCCCATCCCATCATGATCGCCTCCCTTCTCCGGTTCGTGTCTTCAGCCTGGCGCTCCTACCCCGGGATTGCTGTGGAGGTCGTATGAAGATTTGCTCAAGAAGCCCGACCGCAGCGTTCGTAGTGGTGAGCGACGGTGAAGATGGACGTCATGGACTCCTTCGCGCGCACGCCCCCTGCAGCCGGCGACCCGGGGCCGCCGCAACGCCCCGCGACCGGGCTGCGGGCGATGGTCGTCGAGGACGAGGCGCCGTTGGCGAACCTGATCGGCTCGTATCTCGAACGCGACGGTTTCGAGACCGTGATCACCGGCGACGGCGCCGACGCGGTGACCCTGGCCCGGCAGGTCGATCCCGATGTCCTGGTCCTCGATCTGGGGCTGCCGGGTTTGGACGGTGTCGAAGTGTGCCGGCGGCTGCGCACCTTCTCCGATGCGTACGTGGTGATGCTCACCGCCCGCACCGAAGAGGTCGATACCCTCATCGGGCTGTCCGTCGGCGCGGACGACTACATGGCCAAACCGTTCAGTCCCCGCGAGTTGATGGCCCGCATCCGGGCCATGTTGCGCCGCCCCCGGGCCGGCCTCTCCGTACCTTCATCCGGTCCCGTCCCGGACGCTGCCGATCGGATCCGCCTGTTCGGTGACCTGACGCTCGATGTCGATGGCCGGGAGGTCACCGTCGGCGGTATGCCGGTAGCGTTGACCCGCACCGAATTCGACGTCCTCGCCGCCTTGGCGCGCGATCCCGGAGTGGTACTCACCCGCGCCCAGCTGATCGAGACGGTGTGGGGTCCGAGCTGGGCCGGGGACGAGCACCTCGTCGATGTGCACATCGGTCATCTGCGTCGCAAACTCGGTGACGACGCCTCGCGCGGCCGCTATGTGCGCACCGTCCGCGGAGTCGGCTACCGGATGGGAACCGGCTCGTGAACCCCAAGACTTCTCCACGAGGATCGTTGCGGCGCAGCTTCCCCGGGGCGAGTTTCGGCACCCGGCTGTTTCTCGCGCTGACCGTGGTGGTGGTCGGCTGCGCGGTCAGCGCCTGGCTCGTCGCTTCCTCTCTTGCGCCCGGCATCTTCCACGATCACCTCGGTCAGGCCGGCATCGACCACAACTCCAGCCAGGCTGCTCACGTCGAGCAGGCCTTCACCTGGGCGATCGTCCTGGCTTGGGGTCTGGCCGTCGCACTCGCGGTGCTCCTGGCGTTGGTGGTGAGCTGGTACCTGACCCGTCGGGTGCAACGCTCGATCACCGCGGTGACCACCTCCGCCGCCCGCATCGCCGGCGGTCACTACGACACCCGTCTGACCAGCCCCGGACTCGGCCGCGAATTCGACGAACTCGCCGTCACCGTCAATGAACTCGCCCGCCGCCTCGACGCCACCGAAACCACCCGCCGCCGTATGCTCGCCGACCTCGGTCACGAGATGCGCACGCCCATTGCCACTCTCGACTCGTACCTCGAAGCCCTCGACGACGGCGTCCGCACCTTCGACGACGAGACCCGCCAGGTCCTGTACGCCGCCACTCAACGGCTCTCCCGGCTCGCCCAGGACATCACCGCCGTCTCCCGCGCCGAAGAGCACCTCACCCGCATCCGGCCGGTGCCCACCACCACCGACGCCCTCGTCGACAACGCAGTCGATGCAGTACGCGAACGGTACGAAAGCGCAGGTGTAACGCTGCGAACCTGCATAGACGACTCCATGATCGTGACGGTCGATCCGGACCGGATCGGTCAGGTGCTGGGGAACCTGCTCGACAACGCCCTGCGGCACACCCCTCCCGGTGGAACCGTCACGGTCACCAGCAGGCAGGCCGACAAGGATCGTGTGCAGATCACCGTCGCCGACACCGGCGACGGCATCGCACCGGATCACCTCGACCATCTCTTCGACCGCTTCTACCGCGCCGACACCGCCCGCGACCGCGAAAGTGGAGGCAGCGGAATCGGACTGACCATCGCCCGCGCCCTCGTCGAAGCCCACCACGGCCGCATCCGGGCCCACACCGACGGTCCCGGCCGGGGAGCGAGCTTCACCCTCGAACTGCCTGTCGTCAGGCTGTGAACGACGAGCCGGCGCTACTGCCCTCGTCGCGGTTCACAGTGCCGCCAGGGTGCGGACCAGCTCGGACTCGTCGACCCGGGTGCTGCGTCCATCCTGGATCATCACCTCACCGCCGACGATCACGGTGTCCACGATCCGGCTGGTGCCGGTCGTGAGAATGGCGGCACCCGGATCGCGGACGGGCAGGGCCGCGAAGTCCCGATCGAACCGGATCAACGTCAGATCCGCCGCATCCCCGACGTGCACGCCACCGGACCGGGTCGGGAGTCCGAGTGCGGAGTTGGCTCCGCCCGTAGCGATGTCGAGCATCTGCTCGAAGCCGAACAGGTCTGCCCTGCGCCGCGCCGCCCGCTGCACGTACGCACCCGTGCGAAGTGATTCGAGCATGTCCTGGGTGTCGTTGCTGGCGGCGCCGTCCACGCCCAGCCCGACCGCGACACCATCGGAGATCAGGTCGGGGACCGCGGCGATCCCGCTGCCGAGTCGCATGTTCGACACCGGGTTGTACGACACGGCGACGCCGTGGTCGGCGAGCGTGCGGCGGCCGGCCGCGTCGAGTTCGACGCAGTGCACCGCGATCATCCGGTCCCATAGGAAATCGTGGGTGGCCAGATACTCCACCGCGCCCATGCCCGCGCGCTCCCTGCACATCATGTCGTCGGTGGTGGTTTCGAGCAGATGGATCGAGACGGTCATGTCGCGGGCGGTCGCGAACTCCCGGATGGCGGCCATGCCCTCGGCCGTGACGGACCGCGGGTTCGGCACCGCGAGCCCGACGGTGACGGCGGATCCGGCCGCGTCCTCCGCGAGCTGGTCGGCGTGGGCGAGCACGTCGTCGAGCGGCTGCATGAGCCGCGGCTCGAAGCCCCACTTTCGGGTGGCGTCGGCCCGGTCGGCGACGCCGCGACCGAGTACCGCGCGAATCCCGGTGTCGCGCAAGCCCCGAAGCACTGCCTCGTGCACCTCGGTGGACGGGTGTGGCCACATGTGCTCGACGAGTGTCGTGGTACCACTGCGCAACGCTTCGAGCGACGCGGCGACCGTCGCGGTGTACGCCCGCTCCGGGGTGATCGCCACCGACTCCTCACCCACCTGCAGCAGCCATTCGAGAAGCGGTATGCCTTCGGCGATGCCGCGCATCAGCGACTGCTGCAGGTGCGTGTGGGTGTTGACGAATCCCGGAATCATGTGGGCGCCGGACCCATCGATTCGCCCCGCCCCGGTCGGGTCGACCTCACCGCGAGCACCGATGGCGCCGACGTGCCCGCCGGAGATCAGCACATCGCGTCCGGGCAGCCACCGACCTCCCGTGAACACCGTCACGTCGGTGATCACGGTGGTGGCCGGGGATGCGGTGTCGCTCACTGTCGTTCCTCCGGTGTCGAGTAGTTGGCCTCGACGCGTCGGCGCAGGTAGTCCTCGGCGGTGATCGGCGGGTACTTGCCCTGTGGGCTTTCGATGAGCACGTCGCGGTTGGCCTGCGCGAAGAACGCCAGGCTGTACCGGGCGCCGCGGTGCTCGCCGGGGCCCGGTGACCGCACCCGGTGGAAGTTGGACGGCAGCAGATCGTCACTCCAGCGCATGAGCATGTCCCCGATGTTGCAGGTGATCACGTCGTCGGACGGTTCGATCGGCGTCCAGGCCTCGCCGTCCATCTCGCGGCCGGGGCAAACCTGCAGTCCGCCCTGCCCCGTGCGCTGGAACAACAATGTCAGACAGTCGAAGTCGGTGTGGGCACCGGCGCGCCAGGTGTTCGGAGAGGCAGGAGCATCGTCGGGCAGGGCGAAGTAGTGCAGCAGCCGGAGCGTGCTCTGGTAGCTCACGGTCTCGGGATCGTGTGCGCGGGTGAAGAAGTCACGTTCGAAGCCGAGCCGGTCCGCGAAGCAGGACAGCAGCCTCATCGCCAACTCCCAGCAGCGACGCTCGAAGTCGAGGACGGTCTCGCGGAATCCCGGCAGGTTCTCCTCACCCGGCCACAATCCGTCCATGTGCGGCCGGGTGATCTGGAACGACTCCTTCTGGTCGGGGGTGCCGATCGAGGGCCGTACCTGGCTCAGCGACTCCCAGCCGGAGTTGAGTCCCTTCTTCAGCGGTGCCGCGCCCTTCACGGACTCGGGCAGTGCGAAGTACTGCTCGGCCGCGGCGAAGGCGCTGCGCACCTCGTCGAGGTCGATGCCGTGCCCGACGACCTGGAAGAATCCGATTTCGGTGGCGGCGGCCCACAGTTCGTCGGTGATCTGTGCACGCCGGTTCTCGAAGTCGGACAGATCGATTCGGCGAACCTCGCGGTCGGTGGTCACGGTGCCGATGGAGCCCATCCGGGATTCGCGCTGTAGTTCGGTCAGGGGGTGGTTCATCAGTGGTCCTATCCGTCGGATCGTGTCGCGGCGGTCACTCGATGCCGATGGAGGCGTCGGTGAACCGGTTGGTGAAGAGCTGTTCGGCGGTCAGGCCGGCAGGCAGGTTCGCGCCGCCCGCGTTGAGCACCGGCACGAGCTCGTCGATGTTGCGCTGCGTGCGCGCGGCGTCGTAGGTGCCGACGGAGCCGTCGGCCTCGTTGGCGATCAGCCCGTCGGCGGCGAGCAGCTCGGCGCCCGCCGCGGCCTCACCGGCGCTGTACGGCGTGTACGCGACGTCCTGGGCGATCACGTCGACGATCGTCGCGTTCGCCGCGTCGGGCGCGGTGATGTAGTCGACGCTCGCCTGCTGGATGATCGGGACCAGCTTCTCGAGGCAGGGCGACATCGCGTCGAGCTTGTCCGCGCGCACGACCACGTTGGATGCGTAGATGTCGAAGCCGACGTCCTTGACCAGCTGGTACTCGATGGGCTTGTTCCAGGCCGGCGTGTCCTCCTCGTAGGAGTACGGCTCGGAGTTCGCGAAACCCTGCTGTGCGATGGTGGGATCGCCGACGAAACGGGAGGGGGCGCCGTCGTAGGTGGGATCCAGCTGGGATGCCTTCAGCAGGTTCTTCGCGACGAGCCATTGCGGGAAGATCTGTTCCTTCGAGACCACGACCGTCGCGTCGGTCTTCCCGATGTCGCCGATGGACTCCCAGTCCGGATGGCTTGCCGGATCCCACATCAGGATCGCGGGACTGTACTTCAGCAGCGGCGTGACACCGACGACGGGCTGGTTGCCCGCTGCAGCGATCAGCTGGTCGCCGTGCACGATTCCGAGGTCGATCTCCTCGTCCACATACAGCTGGGAAGTCACGGACTGGAAGCCGATCGCGGGACCGCCGGCACGGAGGGAGAGGTCGACCCCGGTGTCCTTGCCGCCGGCGACGAGCGGACCCGTCACCGACCGGTTCTCGGTGTCGACGGTGTAGCCGGGACCCAGCATCTCGAACAGGGCGCCCATGTCGGACTGCGGCTGCCACTGGAGCTGCACCGTCACCGTGTCGGGGCAGGCGCCGGCCAGCTGCTGTTCCTGCGCGGTGGGCTCGAGGGTGACCTCGTCTGCTTCCGCGGCGTCACCGTCGGCGCACGCGGTCATGGTCAGCGAGGCGAGAGCGAGGACCGAGAGGCCGGCCCGCAGGCGATGTGTGCGTGAAGTGGTCACTGTGCTCCTCGGGATCTGCGCGTGTGTCCGCGCCGGGAAGGACGTAGGGAGAGCCGATGGGTGAGCCGGGGACTGCCGCCGGTTCGACACGGACAACATCCCACGAGGCAGAATTACATGCAATATGTGCGTCGTTGCATCTGGGTTAACAACCCGGATCGGCGGTTTTGTCCGTAAGTGTGCAGTGTGTATCCGACTTGGTGACCGCGACGTAATATTTCGTCACTCGTACGTCATACATGTAATAAATGATCTTGACAGCAGATACACAGATGTTCTGCATGTAGAACGGATCCCTGGAGGGTCGGTATGGCGCTGGTGAACACGATGCGCGACGCGGACGCGCGCACTCTGACCAAGTCGACGCAATTGACGTTCGACGGCGTGGTCAAACGATTCCCCACGGGGACGACGGCGCTCGACGGAATCGACCTGCAGGTCGGCCGTGGTGACTTCGTCGCGGTGGTGGGTCCGTCGGGTTGCGGCAAGTCGACGCTGCTGCGGATGGCGGCCGGGCTCGACACCCCCACCGAGGGCAATGTCGCCGTCGGAACCGAGTCCGTCGGGTTCATCTTCCAGGAGCCGACCCTGCTTCCCTGGCGTACGGTCCGGCGGAACGTCGAGCTCACAGCCGAACTGGGACACATGCCGAAGGCGGAACGACGGGTCAGGGCCGATGCCGCGATCGCCGCCGTGGGCCTCGAAGACTTCGCCGACCAGCTTCCGCGAGCACTCTCCGGTGGAATGAAGATGCGTGCCTCCCTTGCTCGTTCGCTCGCTCTGGCCCCGGAGGTGTTGCTGCTCGACGAACCTTTCGGTGCCCTCGACGAGATGACCCGCCTCGACATGCAGGTCGAACTTCAGAGGCTCTACACGGGGAAGACGTTCACGGCCATGTTCATCACCCATTCGGTGTCCGAGGCGGTGTTCCTCGCCGACCGGGTGGTCGTCATGACGGCCCGCCCCGGTCGGATCGCCGAGATCGTCGACGTCGACTTCCCCTACCCCCGCCGTCCCGAACTGCGCTACGACCCCCGCTACACCGAATACGTCTCGCGGATCTCCGCCTCGCTGCACGGAGGTGCACAGTGACCGTCCTCGCCAGAACTGAACGAATCGCGCGTCCCACCTTGGTCTTTGCGGCGCGACGCCCCTCCACGAGATCCGCGCGTCGCATGCTCGGGGCCGCCGCGGTTCCGCTCGCGTCCTTCGGCGTCGCGCTCGCCGCCTGGTATGCGGTCACGTACCTGGTGCTCAGCCACGAGCGACGATTCCTGCTGCCGCCACCGCATGCGGTGCTGACCAATTCGATCCTCGACTGGACGCACCTGAAGCCGATGCTCGACGCCTTGCTCGTCACGACCCAGGTCGCGGCGTTCGGATTCGTCATCGCCGCCGCGATCGGTATCGGTGTCGGTGTCCTCATGAGCCGGGCCCTCTGGCTGGAGCGGGCGATCTACCCTTACGCCGTTGTGCTCCAGGTGATTCCGATCCTGGCGATCGTGCCGTTGATCGGACTGTGGTTCGGGTACGGCACCTTCGCGCGAGTACTGGTGTGTGTCATCATCGCCGCCTTTCCCATCATCACGAATACGCACTTCGGACTCCGGTCCGTCGACCGCGGGCAACACGAATTGTTCACGCTCGCCCGAGCATCCGCGTGGGACCGGCTGGTCAAGCTCGAGCTGCCGTCGGCCCTTCCGTCGATCCTCACCGGTATCCGCACCGCCGCAGGGCTGGTCGTGGTCGGCGCGATCATCGGTGACATGTTCTTCGCCAAGGGAGACCCCGGCATCGGCACCCTGCTCGACATCTACCGCAGCCGCCTGCAGTCCGAGGATCTCTTCGCCGCCATCGTCCTCGCCTCCTTGCTCGGTGTGGCCGTGTTCACGCTCTTCGGAGCGCTGTCCAGGGTTCTGATCGGGAGCTGGCACTCCTCCGCCGATGCAGCGAAGAAATAGGAGGAAAACCTGAGCGCGACAACAATTCCTGGACCGATGAACGATGCTGTCGCGTCCGTGGGTGTCCGCGAAGCCGAGCGAGTCCGTGCGACGCGGACCTCGAGGACACCCGGTCGCGACCGAGGAGTACGCCACATCCGCGTTACCGTGGGGCGTGGCACAAAGCAGCGGAGAAACACAGATGACGACCACAGAACGCGAGCTGCTCGCGGAATCGGTTCACGCCACGCTCCGAGAACAGATATTCGCGGGGGAGCTACCACCCGGCACCGCGCTGTCCGTGCCGGCGCTGGCCTCGAGACTCAACGTGAGCAGGACCCCGGTCCGCGAGGCCGTGCAGCAACTCATCAACGACGGACTCGCGGTATACACCAGGAACGCCGGGGCCAAGGTCGAAACGGTCGACGACGAGACGATCCGGGAGGTGTTCGCGGTGCGCGAGGTGCTCGACGGGCTCGCCGGCTACCAGGCGACGTTGCGGGCCACCCACCAGCAGGTCGCCGACCTCATGGCGATGGTCGACTCTCAGCGGTCGATGCTCGACCAGCCCACCGACCGACGACGGGACTCGCGGCTCGATCTCGACTTCCACACCGCAATCCGCGACATCGCCGCGAACAAGCCGCTGCGCGAGGCCTCGTTTCGCCTCGACGCGCAGGCCCACCTGTACCGCTCGGACATGTGGGCGTCGGAGACCAACCGGCGGATCGCCGTCGAAGAGCACGAACGTATCGTCGCGGCCATCCGGGCCGGCGATGCCGAGGGTGCCCGCGCCGCCAGCTGCGCCCACGTCGCGGGACTGGCGGTGCGGATCCGTCGTCGGTAGAGGCGCCTCGGGCCTCCGGACTCGGGATGCGGTAGTTCTCGCGACCGGATCGGGGCATGCTGGAGGAAGCGAATCGACAGCGCCGCCCGGCCGGCCTTGGGTGCCCCGGGCGCGGACGGGAGCCACCATGCCGGAGAACGTTGCGCGCAAGCTCATCGGAACGCATCTCGTGTCGGGGAGCATGGACCCCGGCGAGGAGATCGCGATCCGGATCGATCAGACCCTCACCCAGGACGCCACCGGGACCCTGGTGATGCAGGAACTCGAAGCACTGAAGCTCGATCGGGCCCGGACGGAGGTCAGCGTCCAGTACGTCGACCACAACCTGCTGCAGGCCGACGAGAAGAACGCCGAAGACCACGAATACCTGCGTACCGCCTGCCTGCGATACGGACTGTGGTTCTCCAAGCCGGGCAACGGCGTCTCGCACCCGACGCACATGCAGCGATTCGGGATTCCGGGCAAGACACTGGCCGGATCCGACTCGCACACCCCCGCGGCCGGGTCGCTCGGGATGCTCGCCATCGGAGTCGGCGGCCTCGAGGTTGCGTTGGCCATCGCCGGTGAGCCGCTGAACCTCCGGATGCCCGAGATCTGGGGCGTCGAGCTGACCGGTGCGCTACCGCCGTGGTGCTCGGCGAAGGACGTGATTCTCGAGATGCTCCGCAGGCACGGCGTCAAGGGTGGCGTCGGGCGGATCGTCGAGTACTACGGGCCGGGCCTGGACACGCTCACGGCGATGGACCGCCACGTGATCGCGAACATGGGCGCCGAACTGGGGGCGACCACCACGGTCTTTCCCGCCGACGACGCGGTGCGCGAGTTCCTGAGGTCGGAGGGGCGGGAAGACGACTTCATCGAGGTTGCCGCCGACCCGGGCGCGGGATACGACCTCGTCGAGCACATCGACCTGTCCGCCGTCGAGCCGCTGATCGCGAAGCCGTCGTCGCCGGGCAACGTCGTGCCCGTGCGGGAGGTCGCCGGCGAACCGGTGGCGCAGGTGGTCATCGGATCGTCGGCGAACCCGGGGCTGCGCGACTTCGCGATCGCGGCCGCGATGGTCGCGGGGCGGCAGACCCTCCCGGAGGTCAGCTTCGACATCAACCCGTCGTCGCGGGAGATCTACTCCGACCTCACCCGTATGGGCGGCACGCTCGACCTCGTGACTGCGGGTGCCCGCATCCACCAGTCCGGATGCATGGGTTGCATCGGCATGGGACAGGCCCCCGCGACCGGGCGGAACTCGTTGCGCACGATGCCGAGGAATTTCCCCGGCCGGTCCGGCACCCGGGAGGACTCGGTGTGGCTGTGTTCGCCGGAGACCGCGGCCGCATCCGCGCTGAACGGCCGCATCACCGACCCCCGCGACTGGGCTTCTCAGGTCGGCATGGACTATCCGACGCTGAAACTGCCTGCCGATGCCTCGGTGAACACCGCGATGCTCGTCGCGCCGCTGTCGGAGGGGGACTCCCGCGGCGTCCAACCGGTGAAGGGACCGAACATCTCGTCGCTGCCCGATTTCCCGCCGCTGCAGAACCGGATCGAAGCACCCGTCCTGTTGAAGGTCGCGGACAACATCTCCACCGACGAGATCTCGCCGGCGGGAGCCCGGGCACTGCCGTTCCGGTCCAACATCCCCAAGCTCGCCCAGTTCACCTTCACTCAGGTCGACGAGACCTACCCCGAGCGGGCCGCGGAAACCAAGGACACCACCGGGCACATCGTCGTCGGAGGAGAGAATTACGGGCAGGGATCGTCGCGTGAGCACGCCGCCATCACGCCGCGGTATCTCGGTCTCCGTGCCGTGCTCGCGAAGTCGTTCGCGCGGATCCACTGGCAGAACCTCGCGAACTTCGGCGTCCTCGCCCTCGAATTCGAGAACCCGAACGACTACGACGCGATCGAGCAGGGCGACGTGCTCGTCCTCGACGGGCTTCGCGACGCCCTCGTGGCAGGACCCCACCTGTCGGTGCACGACTCGACCCGCAACATCGATATTCCGGTGCGGCACAGGCTCTCGCCCCGGCAACTCGAGGATGTACTGGCCGGCGGGATCATTCCGAAACTGGCGTTACGGGAACGAGACCGGTGACGGCTCCATCGCGGATACCGGTACGTGGTAGTTCTCGCGGTCGAACCGTCGGGTGCGCCACCGGTAGCGCCACGCGTAATCGGGCCACAACGAACGGTTGACGCCACCGCGGTCGAGGTACCAGCTGTCGCAGCCGGACGTCCACGCGGTTCCCGCCGACCGCGCGGCCATCTCGGCGCCGAACCGGGCCGGCGCCCGCTCGTCGACTTCGAGAGCATCGACGCCTTCGCGATCGGTGCCGTCCATTACAGCTGCGGCATAACGGAACTG
This sequence comes from Rhodococcus sp. O3, assembly GCF_048897285.1. Taxonomy (NCBI): domain Bacteria; kingdom Bacillati; phylum Actinomycetota; class Actinomycetes; order Mycobacteriales; family Nocardiaceae; genus Rhodococcus; species Rhodococcus sp. O3. The sequence continues at coordinate 116,578 of NZ_JBMBTE010000001.1, read as the reverse complement.
GGATTCGAGCATCGTGAGAACCGATGTGTGGGCCAGACCGGTGTTGGGGCCACCCAGAACGAACATGTTCGGGCACCCCGAGACGGTGACACCCAGATGCGCTTGCGCGCCTTCGCGCGCCCAGCGTTCGAGAAGGACGACTCCGCCCCGCCCGGCCACCGGCACCGATGCGAGCGCACCCGATACGTGAAATCCCGTGGCGAACACCAGGGCATCGGCGGGGTGTTCGCGACCGTCCGCGGTGACGACGGCGTTCCCGGCGAGCCGTGCGATCGGTGACGGCACCAGCTCGACGTTGTCCCGACTCAGGGCGGGATAGTAGTCGTCGGAGAACAGGATTCGCTTGCATCCGATCCGGTGACGCGGAGTCAGTGCCTCACGCAGCGCCGGATCGGCGACCCCGTCGTGCAGGTGTCTCAGCGCGCGGGCCTCGAGCCGGTCCGGTGATCCCGTGAAGGAGCCCAATCGCGCTTCCGCGCGCCAGTATTCGAATGCCCGGCGAGCCGGACGGGGGAGCGGAAGCCGGGGTGCGGTGCGCGGCAGAATCCACGGTGCGGTGCGCTGCACGACGGTGACATGAGCCGCGATCTCGGCGAGCCGGGGCACGAGTTGTACCGCGCTGGCGCCGGTTCCGACGACGGCGACGCGCCGGCCGGTGAGGTCGAGGGAGCGGTCCCAGCGTGCGGTGTGGACGGCGGGGCCGTCGAACGTGCCGTCCAGGCGGGGGATCCGCGGAACGTTGAGCGCACCGACCGCGAGGACGAGGAAACGTGCGTCGTAGGTGGTTCCGCGGTCGGTGGTGACGTGCCAGCGCTGCGTGTGCTCGTCCCAGCGGCATCCGGTGGCGCCGACTCCGCAGGTGATGCGCTCGCGCAGGCCCGGTTCGTCGGCGAGTTCGTGCAGGTGCGCGAGGATCTCCGGTTGGCCTGCGCGTCCCCGGGCCCACGTCGCCTGCGGGGCGAACGAGTACGAGTACAGCGCCGGCGGGATGTCGCATTCGCAGCCCGGGTAGGTGTTGTCACGCCACGTCCCACCGAGGGAATCTGCGCGTTCGAGAACCCGAACATCCCGGCCTCGGCGATGCAGGTGCACGGCGGTACCGAGGCCGGCGAATCCGGCACCGATGATGAGCACTTCTGTGGGCGACGACACCTGAACAGTGTTCAAGTTGTGGTCTGAACAGTCAAATCGGGGGATCTATCGATATCTAGGACTTGCCCGAGAATGCCGAATATTCGCCTGATCAGACGAGGTCCTCCTCGTCGCCGGGTGCGCGCTTCCGGAGTCCGCGGTAGGCCTCGGTCGGGGTACGACGCCCCGCGACCACCGCTTCGACCTCGGCGGCGATCGGCATCTCGACGCCGTACTCGCGGGCCAGTTCCATCACCGTCGGCGCGGTCTTGACGCCCTCTGCGACCTGACCCAGCTCGGCGACCGCCTCCTCGAGGGACAGCCCGCGTGCGATCGCCTCGCCCACCCGGCGGTTCCGGGACGCCGGGCTCATGCACGTGGCGATCAGATCTCCCATGCCGGTCAGGCCGGAGAAGGTCCGCGGTTGCGCGCCCATCGCCACTCCGAGCCGGATTATCTCGGCGAGTCCCCGCGAGAGCACCATCGCGCGGGTGTTGTCGCCGACCCCGAGGCCTTCGGCCATGCCGGCCGCGATCGCGACGATGTTCTTGAGGACCCCGCCCAGCTCGCAGCCGAGCACGTCGGTGTTGCGGTAGACGCGGAACACCTTCGACGCGAACAGCGGTTGCAGCGCGCTCGCGATCGATTCGTCCTGCATCGCCACCACCGCCGCGGCAGCCAGGCCGTCGGCGATCTCGCTGGCGATGTTCGGGCCGGCGAGCAGCCCGACCGGGTGCCCCGGCAGGCACTGCGAGATCACCTCGGTCGGCCGCAGCCGGGTGCCCGGCTCCAGGCCTTTCGCGAGCGAGACGACCGGCACCCACGCGCGCACCTCGTCGGCGATCTGCTCGAGCGTCTCCCGCACCGCGTGTGAGGGCACGCCCACCACCAGCACATCCGCTTCGTGCGCGGCCCCGACCAGGTCGTCGGTGGCGCGCAGTTCCGTGGGAAGCTCGCGGTCGCCGAGGTAGCGGCTGTTCCGGTGCTCCTCGTTGATCTCCGCCGCGGTATCGGATTTCCGCGACCACACCAGCGTCGGCGTGTTCTGGGCCGCGAGCCCCGCGACCGTGGTCCCCCACGACCCGGAACCGAGAACGACGACGCGAACCGGACGTGCCATCTGCGATCACCCCTGTCTGGTTTCTGCCGGCGAGGCCTACAGATCTCCAGCGTGTCAGGACGCAGGGACCAGCGGGTACGTTTTCGGGCGGGTCAGGAGCCGAGCAGCTCCGACACCGTCACGAACCGGAAGCCCTCCGCCTGCAGGCCGGCGACGATCCCCGGAATGGCGTCGAGCGACGACTGTCGCGCCGGATACATCACGTGCAGCAGGATGATCGACCCCGGACGGGTCTGCGCGAGCGCCGTGTCGACCATCGTGGTCGCGTCGACGGCGACCGAGTCCGGTTCCACGTCCCACATCACCGTGGTCCGGTCGTGTGCGTCGAGATACCGGGGGAGGGCGACGAGTTTCTTGCCGTAGGGCGGCCGGAACGTGATGTCGCCGTCGAACCCGGCGGCACGGATCTGCGCGTCCGTGCTCTCGATCTCCTCCCGCACGGTGTCGCCGCCGACGAGGACCATCCGCCGGTGCGTGTAGGTGTGGTTGCCGAGCTCGTGCCCGGCCACGACGATCGCGCGACCCATCTCGGGGCGCGCGGCCAGCTCGGCGCCGGTGACATAGAACGTCGCCGGTACACCCGCTTCGGCGAGGACACGCAGAACTTCGGGAGTGCGGTCGGAGGGTCCGTCGTCGAGGGTCAACGCGACGAGCTTGTCGTCGGTCTCGACCCGGTGTACGAGGTCGCCGAAGAGCTGGTAGGTGCGTGAATTCGAGAGCGTGTAGAGACCCAACACGGTGGCGATCACGAGGAGCACCGCGGCGGCGCCGGTGATCACGATGCGGAGGCGTCTCGTCATCGGTCCAGGCTGCCCCATCCGGAAATTCGATTGCGCTGCGGGGCCACCGGGTTCACCATCGGAATCTGTCGGAGCGGGCACGGGCCCCGCGCGTCACCACGAATCAGGAGTCACCGTGCACCCCGATGTCCTTCCCGGAGTCGAACCTCTGGCCGAGTACGGCTGGAGTACTCGGGTCGCAGAGCGCTTCGCGGACAGCGACATTCAAGGGTCGCCGGGCCGGATCGTGCGGTCCGGTCGAGGCCACAGCGAAGCCGTGACCTCCGCGGGCCCGCTGCGGGTGCGGGCGTCGGGCCACCAGGTCTGCACCGGCGACTGGGTGATCGTGCGCGAACCTGCCACCGACGGTGACACGATCGGCACGGTCTGCGCAGTGCTGCCGCGTACCGGAGCGATCCGTCGCGCCGCCGCGTCGGGACGATCGGAGGAACAGGTCCTCGCCGCCAACGTGGACACCGTCGTGGTGACGGTTGCGGCGGACACTCTCGATCTCGGTCGCGTGGAACGCCTGCTCGCCCTGGCCTGGGACAGCGGTGCCCAGCCCGTCGTCGCCCTCACGAAGGTCGACTTCACGACCGAACCGGTCTTCGAGCAGGTCGTGGCACTCGCGCCCGGCGCTAGCGTGGTCGAGGTGTGTGCGCCGGAGGGGTCAGGGCTGAGCGAGCTGCGCGACCACATCCACGGCACCGTCGTGTTCGTCGGAGCATCCGGTGCCGGGAAGTCGACCCTGGTCAACGCGTTGTGCGGCCGCGACATCCAGGCAACGGCGCCGGTGCGGTACGGCGACGGCAAGGGTCGGCACACCACCACCGATCGGGAGATGTTCCCGCTGGGCGACGGACTGACCCTCATCGACACGCCGGGGCTGCGCGGCGTCGGGATGTGGGACGCCGATGCCGGCATCGCCGCTGCGTTCCCCGAGATCGACGAACTCGCGCAGCACTGCCGTTTCACGGACTGTGCACACGAGAGTGAGCCGGGATGTGCGGTTCTCGCCGCCGTCGAATATGGCGACCTCGACGCGCGACGAGTGGAGAGTCACCGCAAGCTGCGGCGCGAGAACGAGTGGGTAGCGTCCCGTGCCGATGCACGGTTGCGGCACGAGCGGAACCGCGAGGCCAAGGTGATCAGCCGAGCGATCCGGGCGTACTACCGCGACCGCTGAGGCATGGGATCGTCCGGTGAGTTCAGGGAGTGCGTTTGGCGGTTCCCATAATTCGGGATCGATTTCCCACTTATTGGGCACTTCGCCTAGGCTCGAACCATGGGTAACGATGATGTCGTCTACACGCACGGTCACGACGAGTCGGTGCTGCGCGGTCATCGCTGGCGCACGGCCGAGAACTCCGCCGCGTACCTCTTGCCGCACCTGCGGCCGGACATGACCCTTCTCGACGTCGGATGCGGTCCCGGGACGATCACGGCCGACTTCGCCGGGTTGGTTGCCGAGGTCACCGCGGTCGAAATGAACGACGAGGCCCTGGATCTCGCCCGGAAGGAGTTCACCCGGCGCGGGATCACCAATGCCGAGACGGTCGTCTCCGACATCCACGAACTCGACTTCCCCGACGACAGCTTCGACGTCGTCCACGCCCACCAGGTCCTGCAACACGTGGGTGACCCGGTGCAGGCGCTGCGCGAGATGGCTAGGGTCTGCAAGCCGGGCGGCATCGTCGCCGCTCGCGACGCCGACTACGGCACCTTCACCTGGTACCCCGAGAATCCCGAACTCGACCGATGGCTGTCGCTCTACCACGACATCGCCCGCGCGAACGGTGGCGAACCCGACGCGGGGCGGCGTCTGCGGGCCTGGGCGCACGCGGCCGGCCTGGACGACGTGGTCTGCACTGCGAGCACATGGTGTTTCTCGTCCGACGAGGACCGCGAGTGGTGGGGCGGGTCGTGGGCCGACCGGGTTCTGAAGTCGAACTACGCCGATCGGGCCGTCGAACTGGAGCTCGCAACCGGCGAAGACCTCGACCGGATCTCGGCGGGCTGGCGTACCTGGGCTGCCGACAACGACGGTTGGTTCGCGCTGCTCCACAGCGAGATCCTGTGCCGCATAAACTAGGTCCAGTCGCTGCGCTCGAGTAGCCACGACACCGCGATGCCCGCGACCAGCCCCCAGAACGCGGCGCCGATGTTCCAGAACGCGACGTTCGATGCGGTGACCACGAACGCGATCAAGGCGCCCATCGTGTGGGTGCGGCCGAACCCGGCGACGAACGCGCCCTGGAGTGCCCGCAGCATCGCCAGCCCGCCGAGCGTGGCGACGAACGCGACGGGTGCCGCGGTCATCCACCGAACGAACAGCGGTGCAAAGGAACCGAACACGATCGCCAGTACGCCGCAGGTGACGGCGGCGGTGTACTGGCGGCTGCGTTCACCGGAGGACACCAGCAACGCGTTGGTCGGTCCGGTCAGGCACGTGGACACGGCGCCGACCGCCGCTGCCGCGAACGACCACACCCCGCACGCGACCGTCGCCACGTTGATCGGCGCTTGATGTCCGGCTCCGCGCAGCACCGCGACACCCTGCCCGTTCTGCACGACCAGCACCGTGATGGCGAGCGGAACAACGAGTTCCAGGATCGCCGTCCAGGTGAACACCGGCGCGGTGAACACGGGTGCCGCGAACACCCCGGCATCGTCGCCGACCGGATCGAATCTGCCGGACACCGCGATCGCGACCACTCCCGTGAGCAACGCCCCCAGGATGGGAGGCATCCACTTGCCGAGAGAGGGAACTGCGCTGAGCGCCAGAAACACCAGGACCATCGGCACCGCGATCGCGACGTCGGCGTCGAGTGCATGCACGAGATCCACCCCGAACTTCAGGAACACCCCGGCGACCATGGCCATCACGATCGGCATGGGCAGAGCCGACATCACGCGCCGCACCAGACCCGAAAGTCCCAGCAGCAGAATCAGTGCGGACGTGACGACGTAGGCGCCGATCACCTCGGGCCAGCTCAGGTGCGTCAGCGATTCGCCGACGACCACCGTGCCGGGGATGGTCCAGAAGAAGCCGAGCGGCTGACGGTACGCGAGGCTCATCGCGATCGTGAGGATCCCGTTGAGCACGAACACCCCGAAGATCCACGACGCGAGCTGCGGTGCGCTCAGTCCTCCGGCGGCACCGGCGGCGAGTATCACCGCGACCGGTCCGGTGCACGAGAAGATCAGCCCGACAAGGCCGTTGGCTGCATACCCGGGTCCGATGTCGCGGCCGAGCCGACGCAGGCTCGTGCGGGGTCGTGTGGGACGTTCGAACAGGACGGTAGTGGCGCCGGTCCGGGCGTCCTCGTCGACTGCGGTCATCGTGGAACAACTACTCCTGTTCTCGGAACCGGGCCGCGAGTTCGCTCCGGGAGCGGATGCCGAACTTCGCATACACCCGGGTCAGGTGGTACTGCACGGTCTTGACGGACAGGAACAGCTCGCCGGCCACTTCCTTGTTCGTGTGGCCGGCCGCGACGAGCGCCGCGACCGCCTGTTCCTGCGGGGTGAGGGCGACGGTATCGACCGAACGGTCCACGGTCTCCTCGCCGGCCTTCAGGCCGCCGGCCTTGAGCTCACGATCGCAACGCTGCACGTAACTGGTCGCGCCGAGCGTCGAATACAGTTCCCGGGCCGAGCGCATCACTGCGTCGGCCTCGCGGCGCCGGCCCGCCCGACGCATCGTCTGCCCGTAGGCGTAGCTCACCCGGGCGCGGTCGTACGGCAACGGAAGCGGGTCCAGCTGTGCGAGCGCCGCCTCGAAAGTGTCTCGTGCCGCGTCGATGTCGCCGCGCGAGCCCTGGATCCGACCCCGCACGAATCCGAGTCGCGCCGCCGCGGACCGGCGTCCGCGTGCGGCGGCGCGCTCCTCGAAAGGACGGAGGAACGCATCGGCTTCGTCCACCCGTCCGGTCATGACGAGTGCGTTGGCATACAGGTCCGGCCACGGCCAGAAGCCCGGTTCGTCGAGTCCCTCCCGGTGCTGCACGGCAGTGAGGGGCTCGAGATGCCGCAGCACGTCGCTGTATTCCGCTGCGACCTCGGACACCTGCGCCGCCGCGATCGCCGATGGCGCCAGCATCATCGCGTAGTCGTTGCTGCTCGCGCGACCCCGCAACAGGTGTTCCCGCGCCCGGGCGCCGTCGCCGCGCAGCGCATGGATCTGGGCTCCGGTCCAATGTACCAGGGGCCGAAGAAGATCCAGTCCGGTGCGGTCGAGCTGGGCTGCGGCCCTGTCGACCGTGCGGATCGCGTCGTCCCACTTGCCGAGCGCGAACTGGGTGCGGGCCAGCCAGGCCTGCGCCCACAGCGAGATGCGGAGCGAGCCTCCGCGGAACGCGGTCGGTTCGGCCGATTCGAGTTCCGACCGCGCCCGGTCTGGGTCGTCGAGCGCCAGTGCCAGCCAGCCTTCGGCCATGCGGACACGCTGGCTCTGTGCACCCGGTCCGACCGTCTCGGAGAGGGCTGCATACGACGTCACCCCCTCGTCGACGTGACCGATCATCGCCAGTCCGAGACCGCGGACGGCGGCGGATTCGACCGCTGCCGGGGTGGCCCCGGGTACCAGTGCGGCGGTACGGTCGGCCCACTCGACGAGTTCGTCACCGCGCAGCCGGGCCAGGGAGTGCAGCACCATGCGCTGGCAGATCCGTGCCGCGAGCTGCGGATCCGCCTCCGGGTCGTCGAGCGAGGCCCAGGCACGGGTGAGGAGTTGATGTGCTTCGGCGGCGCGTCCACGTTGGATGGCCAGGTAACCGAGCACGGCATCACGCATGGGTCCGACTGGTGCGCTTTCGATCTCGGGGACGAATGTCTGTGCCTGCGGAAGGTCGGCGGCCCCGGAGAGTGCGTCGACTCCGCGGATCAGGCGTTCGGTGCGCAACTCCCGGTCCGGAGTGATCCGGCTCGAGATGATGAGGGCCTCGGCAGCATCCGACCACGCTCCGTCCGACGCACGCGCCTGCGCATATCGATCGAGGCGGTCGGCGAGGCCGGCATCGGCCAGGGGAGTGGCGGAAACAAGGTGCAGCAGGGAGGCTCCCTCGTCGTCGACGATCTCCGCGGCCCGGGCGTGCAGTTCCTGCCGTCGCGCCGGGCCCAGACCGTCGACGACGGCGGCTCGGGTCATCGGGTCGGGAAACGACAGCGTGACGACGCCGCGTTGCTCTCGTACGGTGAGCAACCCGGCGTTGTGGGCGTCGTCGAGGGCGGTTGTCGGGTCGTCCAGCCCGGCGAGCGACGCGGCATGCGCGAGGGAGCAGCCGGTGCCGAGGATCGCCGCCGATTCCACGAGCAGGCGAGTTCGGTCCGAACAGCCGGTGAGTCTCCGCCGCACCGTCGCGGCATGTTGCTTCGGCGCCGGGAACCGGTCCTGCCAGTGCTGCCATTGTGATCGGGGCATCTCGTCGATGACCTGCAGGGTCGGCAGGGGACTACCGAGAGTGTGTTCGTACAGGCGTCGCGCCGTCCACGCGGACAGGTCGACGCCGGCACGTGTGAGAGCCAGTTGCGCTATGTCCGAAGGTGAGAGCGGACCGACGTGCACCGTGACGGCGCGGTGCATGTCGAGGATGTGGGCGACCTCGTCGTAGACGGTCTCGGGCAGGACGTCGGGGATCAGCCACAGCATGCACAGCGGGTGACCGTGGGCGCGGCGGATCAACGACGACAGCGCCTGCAGCGACGCGGGATCGGACCGATGCGCATCGTCGACGACGATCACCGTGGGGCCGGTCAGACCGGCGAGGATCTCGTGAGCGACGTCGACCGGGTCCGTCGCTGTCACCGGCGCCTGCAGCAACTGTTCGGCGACGGACCACTCCCGGTGCGACTCCCATTCTGCGCAGGTCGCACCGAGAACCGTCCAGTCGGACAATGATTCGACGAAAGTTCTTACCAAGGTGGTCTTCCCGATACCCGGCGGACCCTCGACGAGGGCGAGCCCGGGGATTCCGGTTCGCGCCTCGTCGAGGAGCCGTTCGAGCTCTGCGAGCTCGCGGGTACGTCCGACCGGCATGGAAGATCCCGTCACGCCTCCACCGTAGCCGCGACCGCAGGCTCCGGTTCGGTGTTCGGGGCGGTCGGCCGGGGTGGCACGAAGAATGTGACGACCGCACCCGCGAGCGCGATCCCCGCGAAGATGTAGAAGTTCACGTTGTTGCTCAGACCTGCACCGATGAGCAGGCCGCCGATGATCGGCCCGACGATGCCGCCGAGGCGACCGAACCCGGCGCACCATGCGACGCCGGCGGCTCGGGCCCGCGTCTCGTAGTAGTTGGACACGAAGCCGTAGACCAGGACCTGGGTGCCGATCGTGCCGACACCGGCGACCGCGACCGCGGCGAGGAGCACCGGCAGCGGGAACCCGAAGGTGAGCAGCACCAGGGCGAGGGCCGCGAGACCGAAGGTGGTGGCGACGACGGGCTGGGGACCCCGACCGTCGGCGATCCGGGAGGCGAACAGACCGCCGACGATCGCACCGCCGTTGAGGACGAGCAGAAATGCCAGCGAGCCCTTCGCGTTGTACCCGGCGTCCGCCATGATCTTCGGAAGCCAGGTGTTCAACCCGTAGGTGAGCAGCAGGCCGGCGAAGCTCATCATGCCGAGCAGCGACGTGCCGAGCGCGTACCGGCGGGTGGTCAGCGCAGCGAAACCGATCTTCTCGACCGGTGCGACCGGAGCTGCCGACGGGAGCGGGAAGCCGTACTCGGCGCACACGGCCCTGGCTTCGTCGGTACGTCCGCGGGCCTGCAGCCAGGCCGGCGACTCGGGGAGCTTCAGCAGCGCGAGCGGCAGCAGGATGACCAGGGGGAGAGCCCCGATGAGGAACAGGCCGCGCCACCCGATTACGTCGCGCAGCAGGATGGCGAGCAGGGACGCCAGCACGCCGCCGGCGGGGACGCCGCTGTAGACGATGGCGTTGAACAGATTTCGCTTACCGGGCGGGGCGAACTCGGCGACCACGGCTCCCGCGGTCGCGACCAGACCGCCGACGCCGATGCCGGTGAAGAATCGGAGGGCACCGAACATCGTGATGCTGGTGGCGAATGCTGCCGCACCCATACCGATCGAGAACCAGACGATGTTGATCAACATCATCTTTCGGCGGCCGAACCGGTCGCCGAAGGCACCGGTCAGCAGCGCGCCGACCATGACGCCGATGAGCGCATAGGAGCCGAGTGCACCACCCTGCTGGGCGGAGATCTCCCCGAGTTGGGCGGGATCTGCCATCAGTGCCGGGAGGACGGTGCCGTACACGACGAGGTCGTAGCCGTCGAAGATGATCGCGAGGGTGGCGAGCGAGACGATCCAGATGACGCTGTGCCGATGTTGCGGACTGGCCCAGGTCTTCGTGGCTTGGGTCATGCGGGGCTCCGGTCTGTGAGGGGAGTCACTACTGAATTCGGGGAAAGATATGGCCTCACCGGTGGGCGAACGCCTCCGGTGAGGCCCGGCGAAAGGGGGTCAGCCCAGATCGCCTCCGGCGACGGGGAGAACCGTGCCGGTGATGTAGGAGGCCTCCTCGGAGGCCAGGAAACAGATTGCGGCGGCCTGCTCTTCGAGCGAGCCGTAGCGCTTGAGCAGGGACGAAGCGACGGTCTGGTCCACGATTTGCTGGTACCAGGCCTTCTCCTGCTCGGACTGCGGGGACGGACCGCGAGCGATCCGTCGTTCCGGCGCGACGGTTCCGCCAGGAGCGGTCGCCACCACGCGAACCCCGTAGGGCGCCAGTTCGAGCGCCAGCGACGCGGTGATCGCGTTGACTCCGCCCTTCGCCGCCGCATACGGGACGCGGTTGACGCCGCGGGTCGCAACGGAGGAGACGTTCACGATCGTCCCGGCCCCTCGTTCGACCAGGTGCGGAACGACGGCGCGGCACGTCCACAAGGTGGGGAACAGCGACCGCCGGATCTCCTTCTCGATCTCTTCGGGCGCGTAGTGCTCGTACGGCTTCGCCCAGATCGTTCCGCCCACGACGTTGATGAGCACATCGATGCAGCCGGTGGTCTGGATCGCGTACGACACCGCCGCCTGCGCGCCGTCGAAGGTCTCCAGATCCGCCGTTACCGAATGCGCCTTGCCGCCGGATTCGCGCAGTTGCTCGGCGACCTCGTGCACGAGTTCCGCTCGGTCGACGAGCACGACCTCACCACCCTCGGCGGCGATCCGCTTCGCGACTTCGAGTCCGATGCCCTGCGCCGCTCCCGTGATCGTCAGGCGCCGGCCGTCGAATCGGCCCGGGAAGATCTTCGTGTCGGTCATGAGGCACCTGCCGTGGCACCGCTGGCGATCGCTCGGCGCATCGTCTCCTTGGCGTGCTGCGAGTGGACGACGACGAGATCGCGCGCGGCGGCCTTGTCGCCCTTCTCGAACACCTCGACGATCTTCATGTGCTCGTCGACGATGTGCTCCTCGATCCATTGCGCGTCGCGCAGCACCTGCTTCATCAACCGGGTCACCTCGAGCTTGTTGTAGGCCTCGAGCAGCACCGGGTTCGTGCAGCAACGGAAGAGGAACTCGTGGAAGGCCGCGTTCGTGTCCGTGAACGCGGCAGCGTCGGTGAAGTGATCACCTTCGACCGATGCGCCGGATGCCTCGGCGAGGATACGGAATTCGACGAGTTGCTCGGGCGTGAGCCGGCCGATCGTGAGTTCGACGACTCCGAGTTCGAGCGCCATCCGGGCGTCGAACTGCTCGTCGGACTCGGCGACGGGCGGATGTTCCTCGCCGATCTCGTAATTGCCGGGTGCGGGATTCTCGAGCACCACCGGACGGCCGGTCTCGGCGGCAGCCTTCTCGGCAGCGGCCTTCTCGGCGTCCGTGGCTGCCGGTGCGGTGGCGCCACCGGGGGTGGCCGAGGTGTTGAACTTCTCGAAGTAGAAGTTGGTGGGAGTGATCCCGTTGTCCGACAGGTGGTTCCGAACGGCTTCGACCATCGGAGGAGGACCGCACAGATAGACGTCGACGTCACCGTCGTTGAGATGCTGCGGCTCGAACAGGCCGGTCACATACCCCTTGTTGGGGGCGGACGACGATTCGTCGGCGACGCAGTAGTCGAACGTGAAGTTCGGCAGCTTATTCGTGTATTCCGCGAGCTTTTCGAGCTCGACGAGGTCGTGGTCGAAGGTGACCCCGTAGATGAGGTGTACCGGATGGTCGGAACCGTCGGCCTCGATCTTCGACAGGATCGACAGCAGCGGCGCCAGTCCGGTGCCGCCGGCGAGCAGCAGCGACGGGCGCTTGCGCTCCCGCAGGAAGAAGCTGCCGAACGGGCCGGTGAACTCGAGGGTGTCGCCGACCTGCGCGCGGTCGCGCAGGTACTCCGACATCAGACCACCCTCGGTGATCTTCACCAGGAACGCGAGCGAGTTCTCGTTCGGGCCGGTGCTGAACGAGTACGAGCGGGTCGCGGGCTTACCGGTGCCGTCGTCGCTGCCGGGCACACCGATGTTGACGTACTGACCGGGCAGGAAGACCAGATCGTCGCGGTTGTCGATCTCCACCGTGAACCCGACGACGCTCTCCGAGTAGCGGCGCAGCTCGGTGATCGTCGCGGTGTATGTGGCGGCCGCGGTCTTCGCGACGTCGGAGGTGCTCGCGATCTGCACCACCAGGTCGGACTCGGGCATCATCTGGCACGGCAGGCAATAACCCTGCTCGGCTTCCTCGTCGGTGAGGGCGTCCTCGATGTAGTCGCCGCCGTCGAAACTGCCGGATTCGCAGAAGGCCTTGCACGTTCCACAGGCGCCGTCACGGCAGTCGAGCGGAATGTTGATGCGAGCCTTGTACGAGGCGTCGGCGACGGTTTCGTTCGGGTTGACCTTGATGAAGCGGGTGACCCCGTCCTCGAAGCTCAATGCCACCTGGAAAGCCATGGCATGTGCCTCCTTTCGTGAATCGGGGTGGGTCAGACGACGTAGACGTCCACGATGTGGTGGATGTAGTCGTTCTTCAGGACGATCTTCTTCTTCCGGATCACCGGCTCCGGTCCGGAGACGTCGAGGGTGACGAAGTTCGTGCCGAAGTAGGTGTCGGTCGTGTTGTACCGGTAGTACAGCGAGAACCAGTTGTGGCGCAGGTCGATCTCGGTGCCGCGGCGCTCGAGAATCTCGACGTTGGTGATGTTGTGGCCGGTGCGGGGCTCGGGCAGCGACGTCGCCGACGAACGGTCGGTGCGGATGCGGAACACCCGGTCCTCGAGCCCGCCCCGGTTGGGGTAGTACACGAGCGAGATCTCGCGCTGCGGGTCCTCGGTGAGTTCACCGTTGTCGTCCCAGGCCGGCATCCAGTACTCGGCCTGCGGGTGGTAGCACTCGAGCCACTTCTCGAACTCGCGGTCGTCGAGCAACCGTGCTTCCCGGTAGAGGAACTGCTCGATCTCGGTCTGCGTCAACTCTGCTGCAGTGGTCATTGTTTCGGTTCCTCAGCGCTCGTTCGTGGCGGTGGACTCGGCTTCGGCCTCGGTGGCCTTGCGCATCGTCTCGAGCCAGTAGCTGTGCTGGATCGGGTAGAGGCCTTCGTCCTCGGTCTTCACCCCGCTCGACAGCACGTTGTGCATGCCCAGGTCCTTCGCGACCTGATCGGGCCCGTTGAGCACGTGGGTGGCGCCGCGGCTCATGTCGTTCCACGGGGCGGCGGTCGCGAGGTAGGTCTTCTGGCAGGACCGGAACTCTTCGAGATCGTCCGGGGTGGCCATGCCCGTCGCGTTGAAGAAGTCCTCGTACTGGCGGATGCGGTTGGCGCGGGCCTCGGCCGACTCGCCCTTGGGGGCGATGCAGTAGATCGTCACCTCGGTCTTGTCCACCGAGACCGGCCGGAAGTGCCGGATCTGGGACGAGAACTGGTCCATCAGATACATGTTCGGGTACAGGCACAGGTTGCGTGACGCCCCGACCATGAATTCGGCCTTCTTCTCCCCGAATTCGGCGGCCAGCTCGTCCTTGCGTGGGTACAGGGGGCGGTCCTGCGGATTGCCCCACCACATCCACAGCAGCAGGTGACCGTGCTCGAACGAGTGGTAGCCACCGCCCTGCTTGCCCCATGTGCCGGCATCCATCGCCTTGGTCTCGTTGGCCGATTCCCCGGCGGTGCGGCGGGCGGTGGTCGCCGCGTAGTTCCAGTGGGTCGCGGACACGTGGTAGCCGTCGGCGCCGTTCTCCGCCTGCAGTTTCCAATTGCCGTCGTAGGTGTAGGTGGATGCGCCGCGCAGCACTTCGAGCCCCTCGGGGGACTGGTCGACGACCATGTCGATGATCTTGGTGGCGTCGCCCAGGTGATCCTCGAGCGACGGGACGTCGGCATTGAGGCTGCCGAACAGGAATCCGCGGTAGTTGCCGAAACGGGCGACGCGGGTCAGGTCGTGGCTGCCGTCGGTGTTGAACTGTTCCGGGTAACCGGCGTCGCGGGGGTCCTTGACCTTGAGCAGCTTGCCGTTGTTCCGGAACGTCCACCCGTGGAAGGGGCACGTGAACGTCGTGCGGTTGTCGGTCTTGCGTCGGCACAGCATCGCACCGCGGTGACTGCACGCGTTGATGAGGCAGTGAAGTTCGCCTTCCTTGTCGCGGCTGATGACGACGGGCTGGCGTCCGATGTAGGTGGTGAAGTAGTCCCCGACGTTGGGTACCTGGCTCTCGTGGGCGAGGTACACCCAGTTGCCTTCGAAGATGTGCTTCATCTCCAGCTCGAAGATTTCCTCGTCGGTGAAGATGTCGCGCCGGACCTGGTAGCGGCCGCTCGCTGCATCCTCGACGAGAGCGCCGTCGAGGCGGGAACGCACGTGGTCGATGGTGTGGGTCATGAGTACTCCAATGTGGCGTCGTACCGGGGAGGGGCGATGCGAGGTCCGGGCCGGGAGAGCTCCGGCTCAGTGGTCTTCGATCGGGCGGACTTGTGCCGTGATGCCTCTACGATGCCATCCTGTGTCTCCGGTCACACCGGGTAAATGCCTAGGGGTGTCTAGGACCGTCGATCGAGGTCTTAAGGCCCTCGACGCGTCGCGAAACGTGTGAGCATCCGGCGCCTCGTCGGCGACCCCGCCGCCGGGATCGCCTGTGTGCGCAAAGGCGCGAACCGCTCGGAATCTGCACGAAGTCGCATCGAGTGTGCAAGAGTGCGAGATTATTGCTGATAATGATTGGTGGGTTTTGGATGGTTGCAACGACGGTGGCGAAGCCTGCGGTCCGCCCCGAGTGGATAATGGGGTCGATCTTCGCGGTCTTCACAGTGAGCAACGCTCCCGCGCCGCTCTATGTGCTGTGGCAACGTGAGATGGGGTTCACCCAGACCACGGTGTCGTTGATCTTCGTCAGCTACATCATCGGAGCGATTGCGTCCTTGCTGTTCGGCGGGCGCCTCGCCGACCGGGCAGGGCATCGATCGGTGCTGCTGCCGGCGCTGGCGCTCTCCCTGGTGGCGTGCGCTCTCTTCGCCTTCGCACGCACCCCGCTCTGGCTGGAATCGGGTCGCTTTCTCATCGGAGTCGGGTCCGGGGCGTTCGGCGCGGCAGGTGGTGCAGCCATCGCGGAACTCTGTGGTCCGGGCGGCCGGGCACGCGCGGCGTTGTACGCGAGCGTCGCGCCCGTGGCGGGGTCTGCGGTGGGCCCACTGCTCGCCGGGGCACTGGCCGATTTCGTCTCGGCGCCCACGAGCCTGGTGTTCGCGGTTCTGGCCGTTCCCCTGATCGTCGTGGCGGTCCCGGTTTCGCGAACGAGGAGACGTCCCGACGTTCCACCCGGAGGGCGGTTGGTGGAATGGCCGAGGCTTCCCGCCGGAACGGGATCGGTGGTGGTGATGGCGATGGCGGTGGCCGGCAGTCCCTTCGCGCTCGCGGGGTTGTTCATCTCCCTGGGACCGGCCATGATCGCCGACCTCCTCGGCAACGACACGCGACTCCTGGCCGGTGCCGTCTCGTTCATGGTCTTCGGGGCAGGAGCGGGAAGTCAGGTCCTCGCGAGCCGGATGAGCACCTACCGGGTCGCGCGGGTGGGCTTGGCGATATCCCTCCTCGCGGCAGTGCTCATCGCGGTCGCCGTCGGTCTGGAGTCGATTCCCGTGATCATCGCGGCGGCGCTGGCGGCCGGGCTCGGACAGAGCCTCGCTCAACTCGCGGGACTGCAACTTGCCCGCGCTTGCGCTCCGGCGGACCGCGGCGCGGAGGTTACGGCCCTCGTATGGCTCGCGGGCTACGGGACGGTGGGCGCAGGGATTCTCGGCATGGGTGTACTCGCCGACGAGTTCGGCCTTCTTGCAGCGAGTTACACCTTCTGTGCGTTCTTCTTCCTGTGTGTCCTGGCCGCGTCGGTGCTCGTCGCCCGACGTCGGCGAACGGTCGACCGATTGACGTCCTGATGTTGTTGACATCACACAATAGATGAATATGATTATGATTGACTTTGCCGGCGGGAGACAGAGGAGTCCGCGATGACCTACATCGTTACCGAGCCCTGCGTGGATATCCTGGACAAGGCATGCATCGAAGAGTGCCCGGTCGACTGCATCTACGAGGGCGGACGGATGATGTACATCAATCCGGACGAATGCGTGGACTGCGGCGCGTGTGAGCCGGTGTGCCCGGTCGAAGCCATCTTCTTCGAAGAAGATGTGCTCGAGGAGCATTCGGCCTACGTCGGTGCAAATTACGATTTCTTCGCCGAGATCGGTTCGCCGGGTGGGGCGTCCAAGATCGGACGCACCGATTTCGATCCGCCGCTGGTGAAATCGCTTCCCGTGCGAGCGTGACAGTGCCCTCCGGGCGGGGGACGCGGTCCGCCGCGACGTTGGGCGTCGTGGTTGCGCTCACGTTCGCGCTGACCGTGGTCGGTTCCAACATTCCCGGACCTCTGCTGCCGCTGTACGAAGAGCGGCTCGGAATGTCCCCGTTCGCGCTCGCGGCGCTGTTCGCGACGTATTTCGGGACCCTGATCTCGATGTTCCTCGTGATGAACCGGACGGCGCTCGGCCGCCATGTGCAGATCGTTCTGCCGGTGGCCGTGCTCGTCGGCATCCTGGGCGACGTCGCGTTGTGGCTGGGAAGCGACTCGCCTCCACTGCTGTTTCTGGGCCGGGCGTTGACAGGTATCTGTGTGGGGGCGGCCACGGGTTCCGCTGCAACCCTCGCCGTGACGGCTCGCGGGGATGCCGGCCGGACACTCGCGGCAACCGGGGCGATCGGCGGTTCGCTGATCGGTCTCATCGCGGCGGCGGTTGCCGCCGAGTTCTTCCGGGATCCCACAGTGCTGATCTATCGAGTTCACGCCGTCGCCCTCGCGGTGGGCGAGATCCTGCTCCTGTGGGTGCTGTGGTGGAACCGCACTCGAATACGCGACGCCGCAGGCCTCGTGGAATCCGCGGAGCGGAGCCCGGACGAGCATTCTGGGGAAACGGTCTCTCCGCGTGGCAGACTCGCGGCGTACGGACTCGGTGCGGCAGGGTGGACCGTGGGCGGTATCGCTGTGGGGGTGCTCCCGCCCGCACTCCGAAGTGGCCTGCAGTCCGATCTGCTCGTCACGGGGGTCCTGGGTGGGATCGTCTTGTTGGTCGTGGCCTGGGTCGCACCGTACGTCGGACGAGCCGTCGGGCGTACACCGTCCGCACCCCAGTCGTTGGTCCTGTTGGGTTCCGGCAGTGTCGTTCTCGCCGCCGGTACTCTCTCCGGACGGTTGCTCCCGGTTCTGGCGGGTTGCCTGCTGTGGGGGATCGGGCAGGGATTCGCGTACGCGAAGGGGCTCACGCTCCTCACGACCGGAACGACACCGGTCGAGCAGGGCAGGGCTACCTCCTTGTATGCGTGTACGTCCTACGGCTTCGCGGCGTCGCTGATTCTCCTCGCAGGGGCGGTGTCCTCCGGCATCGGATACGCCGGGGGCACCTCGATCGCGGTGCTCCTGTTCGGGGTCTTCTGCGCGGCCGTCTTCGCATTCGGCCGGAAGCATTGGGCTGTTACCCGAACCGGCCGTATGCAGGCAACTCTCGTGGCCGAGCGCTGACCGGACCGCGTTCCCGTTTTCTCCTGTGGACATTTTGGATGCGTCACTTTACTGTGATTCCAATCACGAATAATGATGCACATCATTCGTCCCGAAAGGGGAGTCATGAGTCGAGTCGATCGCGGGTGCCGTGTTCGGATCTTCGCCGGAATCGGGGCCGCAGCCCTGGTGCTCGCCGGTTGCGGATCCGGAGCGGGGGGAACGGTTTCGGACGGTGATCTACCGGACCAGGTCAAGGTCGTGTCGGTCACCGACCAGACCGGAACCACCGCATACGTCGGTAGCAGCCAGTTGAAGGGCATCGAGCTCGCCATCGATGAGATCAACGCCCAGGACTACCTCGGAGAGACCGAATTCCTCTTGGAGAAGAGGGATTCGGCGAGCGATACCCAAACCGCCGTCAGTCAGACCACGGAAGCGCTGACGGACCGGAGCGTCAGCGCGCTGCTAGGCCCGGTCCTCAGCGCTCACGCGGTCGCGATCGCGCCCCTTGTCGAACGGGCCAAGCTGCCGACCGTCTTCACGCAGTCCGGGAGCGAGGGAGTGGTCATCGGTGATTACACCTACCGGGCGACGGCTCCGATGGAAACCTATTTCGTCAAGGCGCTCGAGCGATTGCGGGATCAGGGGGTCGGCACGGTGAGTGTGCTGTACAACGCCGGCAACGTCACCCTTGCTGGACTCGGTGAGCACACGATCCCGGACGGGCAGGCCGAGTACGGATACAAGATCCTCTCCAGTACCGCGGTGCAGGCGACCACCCAGGACTTCAGCACCACCGCAACGCGTATCGCCGGTGAGAAACCCGACGCCGTCATCGTCCTGCTGGTCGGGGCGGGCAATTCCACCGCCATGTCCCAGCTCCGGCAGGCCGGGTACACCGGGCCCGTCGTCGGCAATCCGGCCGCAGGCGCCGGAAACCTCGCTCCCGCAGGCGTCGCGGGGGCCGGAATGTACTGGGCCACCGACTTCAGCTTCCACCAGACCGCACCGTCGTCGGTGGCGTTCGTCGAGTCCTACCGGGCGAAGTACAACGGTGAGAACCCGCTCAACTACGCCGCCGAGGGCTACGACGCGACCTGGATGCTGGCGCACGCGGTGAAGAACTCCGGAGGGGCCTCTCGCGAGGACATCCAGCGTGGACTCGAGCAGGTCGTGAGCGAAGGCTTCGACGGTGCGCTCGGGCCGGTGACGTTCGAAGGCAACGACATGCGGGTCGAGGGCGTACTGGTCGAGTGGACCGGCACCGAGGAAGTTCTGGTCGAGGGTTCCGATGTCGCCGAGTGATGCGTTCGCAACCGTGCGGGTCGACGGCGCACTCCGGATGCGCGTGCGGTACGAGAAGACTTCAGCGGCAACGAGATCGAAGGAAGCGACACCATGTCTCAACTGATGATCGATGCGCTCGTACTCGGGTCCATCTATCTGTTGTTCTGCCTCGGAATGAGCATTTCCTGGGGCACGATCGACATCCTGAACTTCGCTCACGGCGGAATCTTCATGTTCTCCGCGTTCGTGGCGTCGCAGATCGTCTCCCACGTCGAACTGGGCCTGGTCGCGATCTGTGTCATCTCTGCGGTGGTCGGCGCGACGGTGTCGGCGGCGATCGACGTCCTGGCCTTCCAGCCGATCCTCCGGAGGGCGAAGAACCAGCGCACAGCCGAACTCCAGATCCTCATCGGCGGTATCGGTATCGGCACGATTCCCGTGGCGATCGTGCAGGTCTACACGCTCAGTGAGCCTTTCGGCTTCCTGGGAAGCAGTTACGAGACGACGGTGCACAGCTTCGGAGATATGCGGCTGTCGAGTACCGGTCTGGTCGTTCTCGGCTGCGCGCTCGTGCTGACCGTCTCGATCTCGTACTGGCTCAAGAACACCAGTCACGGGCTGGCGCTCCGCGCGATCGGTGTGGACCCCGAAACCGCCGAGCTCATGGGCGTCAAGCGCCGGCAGCTGTCGTTGCTGACGATGGCGATCTCGGGTGGGCTCGCGGGTCTCGCCGGTGCGCTGCTCACCTTCAACCTCGGGGCGATCACCGCCGAGAGTGGGGAAACACTGCTGATCAAGGCGTTCGCCATCATCATCCTCGGCGGAGTCGGCAGCACCGGCGGCGCTGCCCTCGGCGCGATGATCCTGGCGTTCTCCGAGGTGCTCGTCCTGCGCTACACCGGCGGCGGGTGGGTCGACGCCGTCGGCTTCGGCCTGATTCTGGCCGTGCTGCTCCTGCGCCCGCAGGGAATCTTCGGAAAGAAGGAGGTGCGACGGGTATGAGCGACTTCTACTTCTCCAACATCGTGCTCATCCAGAGCACGTTCACGGTCTTGCTTCTGGCCCTGAGCATTCAGATCCAGTTCCGGATGGGAGTGTTCTCCTTCGCCGGCGCGGCATTCTACGGAATGGGCTCGTACGGCGTCGCCATCCTCGTGCTGCACTACGATTTCGGAGCACTGCCGGCGCTCGCGGCAATCGTCGTGATCTGTGCCGTCGTCGGCTACCTGCTCTCGCTCGTCGTGCAGCGGCTCAGCGGGCTCTACCTGGCCATGGCGACCGTCGCGTTCGTGATGATCGTGACGGTGGTGGCCCACAACGGCGGCACTCTCACGGGTGGTTCCGTCGGATTGTTCGGCGTGCTGACGCCCGTCGAGATCTCCGTCCCGCATCTCGCCGTGGTGTGCGCGATCGTGGTCGCGGCGATGATCGTGAGTGAACGCGGCGCCATGGGCCGGCGGATCGAAGCGGTCCGCGAAGACCCCGAACTGGCCTCCGCGATGGGCATCAACGTCGCCCGCTACCGCAAGATGTCGTTCGTGCTCAGCGGAGTCCTGGGTGCACTCGGCGGGGGACTGAACATCCTCATGATGACCGCGATCGCCCCGGAGAACATCGGGTTCCCGCTGATCGTGCTGGCGCTGACCATCATCATCGTCGGTGGGTCGCGCTCGTGGATCGGTGTCCTCATCGGTGCTCTGATCTTCACCTGGCTGCCCGTCGTGCTCGAACAGGTCGGCACCTACCAGAGCATCGTCTACGGCGTGATCGTCGCGATCGCCGCGATCTTCATGCCCGGCGGCATCACCGGAATCGTCACGGACCTGTACCGCCGCCGGTCGGCCCGTCTGAACGCCGACGCGCTCGGATCGGACGAACTGCTCGAGGCCCGTGCCGCGGAGAAGGATGCCGAAGACGCAGCGGAGCTCCAAGCCGAACTGGCGTCCTCCGGCGCACCGACGATCACGTCAGGAGATCCCCGATGACCACGGAACTCACCCGGCCGCAGCCGGACCCGTCGAGTCCCGCCGGGAGCGAGGTGCTGACGCTGGACGACCTCGCCGTTCATTTCGGCGGTATCAAGGCGGTCGACGGCATCACCTTCGGTCTCGCACGCGGCAGGATCTCGGGGATCTTGGGCCCCAACGGATCCGGTAAGAGCACCCTGCTCGGCGCGATCACGCGTCTGACCCCGCTCACGCGCGGAACTCTCCGGTTCGAAGGACAGGACTACTCGCGTGTCCGGCCGGAGGCTGTTGCGCGACTGGGAATCGGCCGGACATTCCAGACCGTCCGCCTGCTCGACGACCTCACGGTCCGCGAGAACGTCCAGCTCGGTCACGATCTGATCGCCGGTTCGCGCTCGTGGTGGCGTCGCCCCGACAGCACGGACCGCGACGCGGCCGATTCCGCGGTGGCGACGGCCCTCGAGCGGACCGGACTGGACGGCAAGGAGAATCTTCGTCCGGGACAGTTGTCCTACGGTCTGCAGCGCCGCGTCGAGATCGCCCGGGCGATCGTGATGTCGCCGAAGCTGCTGCTGCTCGACGAACCCACTGCGGGAATGAACCGTTTCGAACGGGAGGAGATCGGCAAGCTGATGACCGATCTGCGGTCGGAGGGACTCACCCAGCTCATCGTCGAGCACGACGTGCAGATGATGGTGGACGTCTGCGATCACCTCTTCGCCATGAACTCCGGACGCCTGATCGCGTCGGGCGCGCCGTCGGATGTCGTTCGTGATCCGGCGGTGCGCGAGGCCTATCTCGGAAAGCAGGACAACGATGATCGAGATTCGTGATCTTCACGTCGACTACGGCAAGGTCAGTGCGGTCCGCGGTGTTTCGGTGATCGCACACCCGGGCCGCGTCACCCTGGTGCTCGGCGCGAACGGCGCCGGCAAGACCACGACCCTGCGCACGGTCGCAGGATTGAACGTACCCACCTCCGGGGAGATCCTGGTCGACGGTGAATCCGTCGTGGGGTGGCCGGCGCACCGGATCCTCGCTCGCGGCGTGTCTCTGGTGCCGGAGGGACGCAGGGTCTTCTCGTCGCTGACCGTGGCCGAGAACCTGAAGGTCGGGGGTCTGATCGCGTCGAAGAGGGACCGCGAGGAATCGATGCGACGGGCATTCGGGATGTTTCCCATCCTCGAGGAGCGGCAGGACGGCCCGGCCGGTCTGCTCAGCGGCGGCGAGCAGCAGATGCTCGCATTCGGTCGCAGCCTCATGTCCCAGCCCTCCTACATCCTGATGGACGAACCGTCCATGGGGCTCGCTCCGGCCGTGGTCGACCGTGTCATGGACAGCGTCCGTGCGATCGCAGATCAAGGCATCGGCGTGCTGATGGTCGAGCAGAACGCCGAGGCCGGAATGAAGATCGCCGACGACGTGGTCGTGGTCAATCGAGGCGAGTCGGTCTATTCGGGGCCCGTACAGGAGGCACGCAGGCATTCCTCGGTCGTGTCGGCATTCCTCGGCGAGGCGGCACTGACCGGGTCCGACAGCGGAATCGAGAGCTGAAAGATCATGAAGAGACGTTTGTCGGTCGCAGTGCTCGCGATCGCAGGCCTGTTCGGCACCACCGCGTGCGGATCCGGCGGCGGTCCGGTTGCGAACGGGGAGATGCCCGCGGAGATCAAGATCGTATCCGTCACGGACAAAACGGGATTGACGGCATTCGGCGGCCAACCGCAGTTCCGCGGGATCGAGTTGGCGGTCGAGCAGATCAACGAACAGAACTACCTCGGCGGGTCGCGGTTCGCGTTGCGCAGCCGCGACGCCGCGAGCGACACGCAGACCGCGGTGAGCCAGGCCGTCGAAGCCACGGCCGACCGCTCCGTCAGTGCCATGATCGGGGGCATTTCGAGTGCGCAGGCGACCGCGATCTCGCCGCTCGCGGAGCGATCGGGGCTGCCGACGATCTACACGCAGTCGGCGAGCAACGGTGTGTTGATCGGCGACTACACGTTCCGGGCGACCCCGCCGCAGACCACCCACGTGGCGACGTCGATGGCACACCTCCGGCAACTCGGCGTCAAACGGCTGAGCGTGCTGTACAACGCGGGTAATCCGGCTCTGGCCGAGATGGCGGAGAAGAACCTCGTCGAGGGGCAGGAGAAGTACGGCTTCGAGATCGTGTCGGCGACGTCGGTGCAGAACTCCACGCAGGACTTCGCGACGTCCGCGTCGAAAATCGCCGCGGAGCAACCCGATGCGGTCGCCTTTCTCCTCGTGGGCGCCCAGAACGCCACCGCGATGCGCCAGTTGCGGCAGGCCGGATACGCCGGACCGGTCCTGGGCCAGACCGGAGCGGGCACCAACAACCTCGTTCCGGCCGGAGCGGACGGGGCCGGCATGTTCTGGACGACGAACTTCACCGTCGACCAGCCGTTCCCGTCGTCGCAGGCATTCGTCGCCGCCTATCGCGCGAAGTACGGCGAGGACCCGGTCAACTATGCCGCCGAAGGCTACGACGCGGCGTGGATGCTGGCGCACGCCGTCAAGGCCGCCGGCGGCGCGTCCCGGGAGGACATCCAGCGCGGTCTCGAAATCGTCCTCGAGAACGGTTTCGAGGGTGCCCAGGGCTTGATCGGTTTCGAAGGCCACGACATGCGCACGCCGGGCGTGTTGGTCGAGTGGAACGGCACACGTGAGATCGTGCTGATGGAACCGGCGAAGATCTGACCGCCCTCCAACCGGAAAGGGTCCCCCGAGAAGATTCTCGGGGGACCCTTTCGCTTGCAGCGGCGGCGCTTCGGATCAGCGTCCCTGCCAGACCGGTTCGCGCTTCTCCTTGAACGCGAGTGCGCCCTCCTTGGCGTCTTCCGAGGAACGCACGGGCTCGTAGATCTCGCGCATCCGGTCGAACTCCTCGGCGTTCGACCAGTCCCGTGCCTGCGCGATGATCTCCTTGGTCGCGCGCAGGGCGAGCGGGCCGTTCTTCGCGATGGTCCGGGCCAGCTGCAGGGCCTCCTCCAGGGCCGTGCCCTCGGGAACGAGCCGGTTGAGCAGTTTCGCGTCGTAGGCGGTGGCGGCGGACACGAACTCGCCGGTGAGGCACCATTCGACGGCCAGCTGGTGGGGGACGCGGCGGGGCAACCGCAGCAGGCCACCGCCGCCGGCGAGCAGACCACGCTTGACCTCGGGGAGCCCGAAGACCGCGGTCTCGGAGGCCACGATGAGATCGCACGCGAGCACGATCTCGAATCCGCCGGCGACCGCGTGCCCTTCCACCGCGGCGATCAGCGGCTTGGCGGGAGACTTCTCGGTGATGCCGGCGAATCCCCTGCCCTCCACCGAGGGTCGTTCGCCCGCCAGGAATGCTTTGAGATCCATTCCCGTGCAGAAGGTCTTGCCGGCGCCGGTGATGACGCCGGCGACGAGATCGTCACGTTTGTCGAGCTCGTCGAGCGCGGCGGCGATGGCCACGGCAGTCTCGGTGTTGATCGCATTACGGACTTCGGGACGGTTGATCGTGATGATCTGGACGCCGTCGGACTGTTCGACGTGGACCGGTGTGTTCATATTTGCTCCTAACGCGGCTGCATGCGGATGGCACCGTCGATGCGGATCGTCTCGCCGTTGATCATGGCGTTGTCGACGATCGACAGTGCGAGCTTGGCGTACTCGTCCGGCTGCCCCAGTCGCGACGGATGCGGGGTCTGGGCGGCGAGACCGTCACGGATCTCCTGTGAGAACCGGGACAGGATGGGGGTATCGAAGGTGCCCGGTGCAATGCTGTTGACCCGCACCAGCTTTCGTGCGAGATCCCGAGCGGCGACGAGGGTCATGCCGACCACGCCGGCCTTGGCGGACGCGTAGGGGATCTGCCCGATCTGGCCTTCCCAGGCCGCCACCGACGCCGTCAGGATCACGACGCCGCGTTCGCCGTCCACAGGTTCGTTGCGCACCATCCGGGCGGCGGCCAGACGCAGGACGTTGAACGAACCGATCAGATTGATCCGGACCAGATTCTCGTAGAGGTCGAGCGAACCGGGCGTACCGTCCTTCTCGACGACCCGAACGGTGCCGCCGCGGCCGGCGCAGTGGACGACCGCCCGGATCGGCGCGAGTGCCTCGGCGGCGTCGAGTGCGCGGTTGACCGCATCCGGGTCCGTGACGTCGGCAGGCGCGAACACCGCGAGATCGCCCAGTGACTTCGCGACCACCTCGCCGTCCGAGGTCGGCAGGTCGACGATCACCGTCGGTGTGCCCTGTGCGACGAACCGCTCGACCGTGGCCAGGCCGAGGCCCGAGGCCCCTCCCGTGACGACGGCGGATCCGTGTGTCATGTCCATGATGGCTCCTGTTCGTTCGGTTATCGGATTCGTTCGAGGACCGTTGCGTTGGCCATTCCGCCCGCCTCGCACATGGTCTGGAGGCCGTAGCGCCCGTCGATCCGCTCGAGATGCGTGAGCAGGGACGTCATCAGGCGTGCGCCGGATGCCCCGAGCGGGTGTCCGAGCGCGATGGCGCCGCCGACGGGGTTGAGCACATCGTCCGGGACGCCCATCTCGCGCTGCCACGCCAGCGGAACGGATGCGAAGGCCTCGTTGACCTCGAACGCATCGATGTCCCGCACCGACAGACCGGCCCGGTGCAGCACCTTCTCGGTGGCGGGGATGGGACCGGTGAGCATCAGGGTCGGGTCGTCGCCGACGACCGCGGAGGCGCGTATCACCGCGCGGGGGCGAAGGCCGAGTGCACGGGCCCGCTCCTCCGACATGATCAGCAGGGCGGACGCTCCGTCGGAGATCTGCGAGGAGTTGCCCGCCGTGACCTTCCAGTCGAGATCGGGGAACCGGGTGCGCCACTCGTCGGACGCGAACGCAGGGCGCAGTCCCGCGAGGGCGTCCGCGGTGGTGCCCTCACGGATCGTCTCGTCCGCCGACACGGTGCCGTTCGGGGTCACGATGGGCACGATCTCGGAATCGAACCAGCCCTCGCGCTGCGCGCGGGCGGCACGCTCGTGCGAGCGCGCGGCGTAGTCGTCCAGTTCGGCGCGGCTCAGCGCCCACTTGTGGGCGACGAGTTCGGCTGCGATCCCTTGCGGTACCAGCGCGGGAAAGCGCTCGCGGACGCCGCTGCCGTGCGGGTCCTTGCCCATCGCGGCGGAACCCATGGGCACCCGGCTCATGGATTCGACGCCGGCCGCGACGGCGATCTCGTATGCACCGGAGACGATGCCCTGGACCGCGAAGTCCACGGCCTGCTGACCGGAACCGCACTTGCGCTCGACGGTCACCGAAGGCACGTGTTCGGGGAAGCCGGCTGCCAGCAGTGCCTGACGGCCGGGCGTCGCGGACTGTTCGCCGGACTGGTTGACGCAGCCGACGATCACATCGTCGATGGTTCCGGGATCGAGGTCGTTGCGGGAAACCAGGCCGGAGAGCACGGCGGCGAGCAGGTCGCTGGGGTGCGTCCCGGCGAGGGCGCCGGTGGGTTTGCCCTTGCCCACGGGGGAGCGGACGGCATCGACGATCACGGCACGGGTCATGGGGAAGCCTCCCGAATGGAGAATTAATGATGATGGTTAGTATAGATCACACTGTGCGATGGATATGGCGCGTGTCACAACACCGGGGTGATCGTCCGGTGCCTACAGGAAATCTCCGACGCGCGGAGGCGTCCCCGGCCAGCGGATGCGTTCGGTCGCGCAGACGCCGTCGTTCATGTCGTCGATGGGTACGGCATACAGGAATCGCAGGTCGCGGCGGGCGAAGAGCCAGGCCTCGTCGCTGCGGACGTACTCGTCGGCGTACCGGTAGGACGCCAGTACGAGCGTGCCGTCGAGCGCGAGTTCCGCGCGGCCGGTGAGTATTCCGCGGGCGCGATCGCCGTCGAGGCTGATCTGGTCGCTCAGCGGTTGGTGCAGCGTGAGCGAGTAGCGGTTCATGGCCTCGCTGTAGAAACTGCGGATCGCGTCCCTGCCCCGGGAGGCCGTGCCGGCGCGAACGAATTCACCGTCCTCGGTGAACATCGAGACCACGGCCTCGAGGTCCCGGTCGTCGACCGCGATGGCGTACGCCGCGATCAGATCCTGGATCCGGGCGCGATCCTCGAGTCGTTCTATGCGGCGGGTGAGCGCGCCGAGTTGTTCGAGGTCGAAGTCGTTCGGCATGGGGTCCTCCGAGGTGAGCGCTGGTCTGGAGGAGTTTCGGCGCGGACGGCGCGCCGTGTCGGAACTCCAGCGATTGCGTCTTAATCATTATCATGGTTAGTATCCACTCGTCGGCGTGAGTGACCTTGACCACATCGACCTCAATCTCTAGGTTAATGATGAACAGGAAAGGTGGCCCCATGTGGAATCCAGGGGTGGAGGACGAACTCCGCGAGATCCGTGCAGCCGCCGCGAAGGTGGCCCGCGAGCGTTACGCGCCGAAGGCGGCTCAATGGGACCTCGACCGCACCGCGTTTCCGCACGAAGAGCGCCGTTTCCTCGGTGAGCTGGGCTATCTCGGAATCTCGTTGCCGGAGGAGTACGGCGGGGCGGGAGCGCCGCTGTCGCACGCCCTCGCGGTGATCGAGGAGTTCGCCAAGGTCTGCCGTCCTGCCGCATTCCAGATCTTCGAATCCAACACCGGTCCCGCCCAGGTGATCGCCCTCATGGGCACCGAGCAGCAGAAGAAGGCGTTCCTGCCCGGGATCGTCGCCGGCGAGATCACGATGGCCGTCGCCATCTCCGAACCCGATGCGGGTTCCGCCGCCACCGACATGACCACCAAGGCGGTCCGCACCGCCGACGGGGTGGTGGTGAACGGGATGAAGCGCTGGATCTCCAACGGCAGCGAGGCCGACGTCTACCTCACCTACTGCAAGCTGAGCGACGCGCCCGGCTCGAAGGGTATCGGCGCGGTGCTCGTGGAGGCCGACCGGCCCGGAATGTCCTTCGGGGCCCGGGAGAAGCTCATGGGTTTCCGTGGCATCCCTTCCGCCGACATCTTCTACGACGACGTTCTCGTGCCCGAGGAGAACGTGGTGGCCGAGGCCGGTGGCTTCAAGAAGCTGTTCGGTGCCTTCACCATCGAGCGTCTCGGCAACACCACCATGAGCCTGGCGATCGGCCAGGAAGCGCTCGACCGCACCGTCGCGTACGTGCAGGAGCGCTACCAGTTCGGCAAGCCGCTGGTCGAGTTCCAGTCCGTCCAGATGACTTTGGCGGACATGGTTCTGCAGGTCGAGGCTGCGCGACTGCTCCGCGACCGGGCAGTGGCCAACATGGGGGACGGGCTCCCCGACCCGCTGGAGGTCTCCCTCGCCAAGTGCACCGCCAACGAGATGGCGAAGCGCGTGACGGACATGGCGATCCAGCTGCACGGCGGAAACGGGTACACCGAAGAATTCGGAATCGAACGCCTGCACCGGGATTCACACGGATGGGCGCTCGCAGGGGGAACGCCCACGATGCAGCGAACCCGAATCGTATCCGAATTGCTGGGCCGCACCTTCGATCAGCGGTCCTGAAGACGACAAGCAACCACAAGCTTCTGTGAAGGACGAGGTGAACGACATGTTGGGTCGATACGAAGGGCGCATCGCCGCCATCGTCGGTGGTGGCTCGGGAATGGGCCGCGCGATCAGCCATCGGATCGCGAAGGAAGGCGGCCACGTCTACGTCGCGGACCTGTCCGAAGACGGCGCGATCACCGTCGCCGACGAGATCCGGGCCGACGGAGGCCAGGCCACCCCCATCCGGGTCGATGCCACGAACAAGGACGACCTCCGCGCACTGTTCGGAAAGATCGATGCCGAGCACGGCGTGCTCCACGCGCTGCACGCCCAGGTGGGAATGCCCGGCCCCGGCGGCATCGACATCGACGATGCGGACTGGGAGAAGAACATCGCGGTCAACGTCAAGAGCGCCTACTACTCCACGACGCTCGGCTTCGATCTGCTGAAGAAGGCCCAGGGCAAGGGTTCGATCACGCTGACCTCGTCGACGTCCGCGCTCATCGGCTCCCCCTTCAGTCCGATCTATTCGATGACCAAGGGCTCCCTCGTTCCGTTCGCTCGCTCGCTCGCGCTGGTCGGTGCGAAGGACGGGATCCGCGTGAACGTGATCTGCCCGGGCCAGGTGGTCACGCCGATGCTGTCGCAGTTCTTCGGGCGCGAGCCCGGTGCGGACGTCTCGGCGCTCACCAGGGACTTCGTCGCGACCATTCCGCTCGGGCGCGGTGCGCAACCCGAGGAGATCGCTTCGGTGATCGCATTCCTCAACAGCGACGACGCAAGCTACATCACCGGCACGACCATCCCGGTCGACGGCGGACTCACCGCACAGTAACGCTGGGCCAACGGGAGGAGCGGAACAATGGTTCAGGTCGGATTACTGCTCAGCGACGTACCGAAATCGGTCAGTCCTGCCCAGCAGTTCAAGGATGTTCTGCGCATCGTCGACGCGGCGCAGGAGAACGGGTTCACCTATATCGCCATCGGGCAGCATTTCCTCTACGGGGACTTGCGGTGGCTGCAGCCCGTACCGCTGCTGGCGCGACTGGCTGCGCACGTCGAGCCGAACGTCAAGCTCGTCACCCAGATCATGATTGCGCCGCTGTACCACCCGGTGATGCTCGCGGAGGAGATCGCGACCCTCGACGTGGTCACGGAAGGTCGCCTGATCTTCGGTGCGGGCCTCGGATACCGTCCCGAGGAGTTCGACTACCTCGGAATCCCTTTCAAGGAGCGGGCCGGGCGCTTCGACGAGTCGCTCCAGGTCATGAAGAAGCTGTGGACGGAAGACGAAGTCTCCTTCCAGGGCAAGTACTTCCAGCTCGAGGGTGTCAAGCCGCATCTGCGTCCGGTGCAGGATCCGCACCCGCCGATCTGGATCGGAGCGCATGCGATGGCCGGCGTGCGTCGCGCCGGAAAGTACGGCGATGCCTACGCGACTCCGCCGGAGACCCCGAAAGAGGAAGTCCTCGAGCGATTCCGCGTCGTTCGCGACCTGTTCGCGGAGCGCGGCAAGGAGTTTGCCCCGCAACCGCTGCGCCGCAACGTTCTCGTCGCCGATACCCGTGAAGAGGCGATGCAGGAGTACGCGCGGGTGGCACAGGGCCGCTACCTCACCTACATGAACAAGGGACTCGACGTCATGAAGGGGACGGATCTCGAGAACGAATTCGCGAAGGCGGTGTCGGGCCACGCCGTCGTCGGCGATCCCGAACAGGTCGTCGCGCAGCTCACCGATCTCGTGACCACACTTCCTGTCGATCCGCTGCTGATGCGACCGCAGTGGCCGACGATGGACGCGGACGAGACGATCGCCGCCATCGCTCGACTCGGCAAGGAAGTGGTCCCCTCGATCACTGCGATTCCCCCGAACCGAGAGTTGACATGATGCAGACCTACACCGATCTCCAGCCCACGTTCCCGGATCCCGAGACCTGGACTCTCGATCACGTGTTGAGGACATACGCTGCATCCCAGCCGGATTCGGAGTTCTTGGTGACCCCGGACGAGAATTGCCGGTTCACCTACGCGCAGATGCTCCGGTCGGCCGAAACGATCGCGAGCCAGTGGTACCGGGACGGCGCCGACGCGGGCGACCGCGTCGTGATCATGGCGCAGAACTCGTCGCAACTGGTGCGGACCTGGTTCGCGGCCGCGGTCGGCAACCTGGTCGAGGTGCCCATCAACACCAACTACGAGGGCGAGTTCCTGCGCCATCAGGTCGTCACCGTCGAGCCTCGGTGGGCCGTGATCGACGCCGCCTATGCGCAGCGGTTCGTCGCGATCGCCGAACACGCCCGGGGTATCGAGAAGTTCTGGGTCATCGACGATTCGAGCGGAAACCGCAGTGCCGCAATCGAACTCCTGAGGTTGCACGGCTGGGAAGCCGATGAGTGGGAGACGCTCGAAACCGGTGAGATCACGGACCTGCCGAAGGCGGCGCCCGAGGAACTCGGTGCCATCTTCTTCACGTCGGGTACCACCGGCCCGTCCAAGGGTGTGGCCATGCCCCATTCCCAGCTCTACTTCTTCGCCCAGGAGGTCGTCTGCTTCACCCGGCTGACGAAGGACGACACGTACCTCACCACGACGCCGCTGTTCCACGGCAACGCCCAGTTCATGGCCGTGTACCCGGCTCTGATCGCCGGCGCGCGGGCAGTGGTCCGCCCGAAGTTCAGCGCGAGCCGGTGGATCGACCACGTGCGCGACGACGGCGTCACCGTCACCAACTTCGTCGGCGTGATGATGGACTTCGCCTGGAAGCAGCCGCCGCGTGACAACGACCTCGACAACCAGCTTCGGTGTGTCTACGCTGCGCCGACGGCGAGCTCCATCGTCGAGGACTTCAAGAAGCGCTACGGCATCGAAGCGTTCGTCGACGCGTTCGGGCTGACCGAGACGTGCGCACCGATCATTGCCCCCTACGGTGTGCCGCGTCCGCCGGGCGCCGCGGGGCTCGCCGCGTCACAATGGTTCGACATCCGCTTGGTCGATCCGGAAACCGACCGAGAGGTCGAGATCGGAGAGGTCGGTGAACTCGTGGTCCGCCCGGTCCAGCCCTGGACCTGCAGCATGGGCTACTACAATATGCCCGAAAAGACCCTCGAGGTGTGGCGCAACCTGTGGTTCCACACCGGCGATGCCTTGAAGAAGGACGAGCACGGCTGGTTCTACTTCGTGGACCGCTACAAGGACGCGCTGCGTCGCCGAGGCGAGAACATCAGTTCCTACGAGATCGAGCAGGCGGTGCTGGGCCACCCGGCGGTCGTCGAATGCGCGGTGATCGGTGTGCCGGCGGACGTCGAGGGCGGTGAGGACGAAGTGCTCGCCACCGTCGTGTGCAACGGCAACGGGACTCCCGATCCCGAGGAGATTCTCTCGTGGTGCGACGGCCGGGTGCCGGCATTCGCGATCCCCCGCTACCTGCGCTTCGTGGACGAACTGCCCAAGACGCCGTCCGAGAAGGTGCGCAAGGCCGCCCTGCGCGAAGAGGGCGTCACCCCCGACACGTACGACCGCACCGCGGTTCGTGACATCGACCGCGCTACGGTGCCGGCGGTCTGACAGCCGAGGAAGGCTTTCGAGATGGACTTCACCCCCAACGAGACCCACGAAGAGATCAGAAAGGGAATTCGCGAGCTGTGCAAGCGATTCCCCGACGAGTACTGGGCCGAACACGACGAATCCCACGAGTTCCCGTGGGAGTTCTACAACGCGATGGCCGACGGCGGCTGGATGGGCCTCACGGTGCCGGAGGAATACGGCGGCGGAGGCCTCGGCGTCACCGAGGCCGCGATCGTCGAACGTGAGATCGCCGCTTCGGGTGCGGGGATGGGCGGCTGCAGCGCGGTCCACATCGGCATCTTCGGATTCGAGCCGATCATCCACCACGGTTCCGAGGAGATGAAGCGCAAGTACCTGCCGCGCGTCGTCACCGGTGAGCTGCACACGTCGTTCGCCGTCACCGAACCCGATGCCGGCACCGACACGACCAACATCCGCACCTTCGCGAAGAAGGTCGACGGAGGGTGGCTCGTGTCCGGCAAGAAGGTGTGGATCACGAAGGCGCAGGAGGCCGAGCGCATGCTCCTGCTGTGCCGCACCAGCCCGCGCGACGAGAACGCCAAGCGCACCGCCGGCATGACGCTGATGTTCGCCGAGATGGACCGTGACAAGGTGCAGATCCGGCCCATCCCGAAGATGGGCCGCAATGCGGTCGACACCAACGAGCTGTTCATCGACGAGCTGTTCGTCGCCGACGAAGACGTCGTCGGCGAGGTCGGCCACGGTTTCCGCACGATCCTCGGTGGTCTCAACGCCGAACGCGTGATTGCCTCGAACGCGGCTCTCGGCATCGGTGAGGCCGCGCTGCGCCGGGGCGTCGACTACGCCAAGCAGCGTGAGGTCTTCGGTCGCCCCATCGGACAGAACCAGGGCATCGCCTTCCAGCTCGCGGAGGCCCGGATCCGTCTCGACGCGGCCCAAGCGGTGCTGGACAAGGCCACGTGGATGGTCGACCAGGGACTGCCGTGCGGTCGCGAGGCGAACGCCGCGAAGTTCCTGTGCGCGGAGGCCGGCTTCTACGCCGCCGACGTGGCACTGCAGACGCACGGCGGTTTCGGCTACGGCAAGGAATTCCATGTCGAGCGGTACTTCCGCGAAGCGCGCCTGATGCGGATCGCGCCGATCAGTCAGGAAATGGTTCTCAACTACACCGCCGAACACGTGCTCGGCCTGCCCCGCAGCTACTAGGAGGACGTCGTGCAGCCGTATCGTTCGATCTTGTTCGTCCCGGGGCACCGCCCGCAGTGGGTGGACAAGGCCATCGCGGCCGGAGCCGACTGCGTGGTCCTCGATCTCGAGGACTCGGTGCCGGCAGCGCAAAAGGAAGCGGCGCGGGCCACCGTCGCCGAATCCATTGCACGCGTGCGTGAAACGAACACCGATGTCGGCTTGTTCGTGCGGGTGAACCCGCTCGCCACACGCCTGACCGGCGCCGATCTCGAAGCGGTCGTCGTGCCCGGGCTGACGGGGATCTTCGCCCCGAAGATCGAGCAGGCCACCGACGTCCTGCAATACGACGCGCTGCTCGACCACTTCGAGATGCGCAACGGTGTCGACGGTCTCGAATACATCGTGCCGGTCGAAACGGTCAAGGCGATCCAGAACAGCCGTGAGGTCGCGTCGGCGTCACCGCGGGTGGGTGCCATGATCGGGCCGTCCGCCGAACACGCCGACATCGCCCGCGAGGTCGGCTACGAGTGGACACCCGAAGGGCTCGAGACGCTGTATCTGCGCAGCCGGGTGCTGCTGGCGTGCCGCGAAGCGGGCATCCATGCCCTGACCGGGCTGTGGGAGGACCTCGAGAACCTCGACGGTCTGCGCGAGTTCGCGGTCCGCGGAAGGCAACTCGGCTTCCGCGGGATGATCGCGATCCATCCCACGCACGTGGCGACGGTCAACGACGTGTTCAGCCCGTCGCAGGACGACCTCGAGTTCTACCGGGGGATGGCCGAGGCCTACGAGAAGGCCGAAGCCGAGGGTGTCGGTGCGCTCCGCTATCGCGGGCTGCACATCGACAAGGCTCACTACGACAAGGCAATTCAATGGCTCGATCGAGCCGAGGCAATCTCGAGGAAAGGTGAACGCTGATGCGCGGGTTGTACTTCGAAGAGTTCGAGGTGGGGAAGCACTACAAGCACGCGATGACCCGCACCGTCACCGAGATGGACAACGTGATGTTCACCTCGCTGACGATGAACATCCAGCCGTTGCACCTCGACGAGGAATTCTGCAAGACGACGATCCACAAGCAGCGGGTGGTGAACAGCCTGTTCACCGTCGCGTTGATCGGTGCGTTCCACGTTCCCGAGCTGACCATGGGGACCACCCTCGGGAACCTCGGCTACGACAAGGTCAAGTTCCCCAACCCGGTCTTCCACGGCGACACCCTGCGCGCGGAGACCACCATTCTGAAGAAGCGTGAATCCGAGAGCCGCACCGACAGCGGCATCGTGTGGTTCGAGCACAAGGGATTCAACCAGCGCGACGAACTCGTCTGCCTGCTCGAACGTGTCGGCCTGATGATGAAGCGTCCCACGACGGAGGAAGGTGCCTGAGATGACTGCAGCAGCCGAGACCGAATTCCCCTTGAAGGATTGGGTTCCCGAGACTCGCACCCTGCTCGTCGGCGACCGCGAGGTCGAGCCCGCCGGTGACACCTGGGACGTGTACAACCCGGCAACCGAGCAGGTCATCGCCACGGTCGGCGGAGCCTCCCTCGACCAGGTCGACGCCGCGGTCGCAGCGGCACGCGAGGCCTTCCCCGCGTGGTCGGCACTCAGCGGTGAGGAACGCTCCCGCCACATCCATCGCTTCGCGGACGTGCTCGAGAAGGCCGCCGACCGGCTGCTGCCCTCGATCGTCAACGAGGTCGGCACCCCCGTCTCCCTCGCCGAATACCTCCAGGTCAAGATGGCCGTCGACGAGCACCTGCGGTGGGCGGCGGAAGCCGCGAAGACCGACCGCACGATCCACCTCGGCGAGTACGACAAGCCGGTCCCCACCATGAGCGACGTGGTGTACCAGCCCGTCGGCGTGGTTGCGGCGATCACCGGCTACAACTACCCGCTCAACCTGGCGATCTTCAAGTTCGGCGCCGCACTCGCCGCCGGCTGCACGGTGGTGCTGCTGCCGTCGCCGCGCACCCCGCTGACCACGCTGTTCCTCGGCGACCTCATCCGTGAAGCCGGTCTGCCCCCGGGCGTCATGAACGTCGTCGTCGGAGGTGCCGACGTCGGACAGCGGCTGTCGTCGCACCCCGGTGTCGACCGGGTCTCGTTCACCGGCTCCGACGGTGTGGGCGCGAAGATCATGGAGCAGGCTGCGGCGAACCTCGCGGGTGTGACCCTCGAGCTCGGCGGGAAGTCGCCCAACATCGTCCTGCCCGGGGTGGACGTGCAGAAGATCGCCGTCGAGATGCACCTGCGCTGGTCCCGCAACGGCGGCCAAGGCTGCGCGGCGCTGGCACGCCTGCTCGTCCACGAGGCCGTCTACGACGAATTCCTCGAAGCCGGCGCATCCGCATTCGATCAGATGGTGGTGGGAGATCCGTGGGATCGCGCCACCAACATCGGGCCGATGATCAGGCCCGATCACCAGGCGCGGGTCCAGGGCTACATCGACGGTTCGCTCGCCGACGGAGGCAAGAAGCTGCTCGAGGTCACCAAGCCGCTGCCCGAGCGGGGTTGGTTCGTCAACCCTGTTCTGCTGGGCAATCTTCCGCACGACGCCCGCGCCGTCCAGGAGGAGATATTCGGTCCCGTCGCGGTGATCCTGCCGTTCAAGGACACCGAGGAAGCCATCCGCCTCGCCAACGACACCCCGTACGGTCTCGCCGCGAACGTGTGGTGCGACGACCTCGTCGAGGCGCGCCGCGTCGCCGAGCAGATCCGCGCCGGCACGGTGTGGATCAACGGTGGCGGCGCGATGCGGCCGGACGCTCCATTCGGTGGCTACGGCAAGTCCGGTGTGGGCCGTGAACTCGGTGAGTGGGGTATGCGCGAATACCTCGAGGTCAAGCACATCCAGTGGCGGATCTGATCCCCACCAACGCTATTCGACGCTAGAACCTGGGAGACGACGATGAACGCATCCGGTGTGGGCCCGCTCGCGGGCATCAAGGTGCTCGAACTGGGAACGATGTACGCGGCACCCACCGCGGGACGCATGCTGCGCGACTTCGGTGCCGAGGTTGTCAAGGTCGAAGATCCGACGACCGGTGACTTCGCCCGCCAGTGGGTGCCGCAGAAGGAGGGCCTGTCGCTGGGGTTCTCGAGGCTCAACGCCGGCAAGAAGTCGCTCGGCATCGACCTGCGTTCGGAGCAGGGCCGCGAACTGGTGCGCAAGCTCGCGGCTGAGGTCGACGTCGTCGTCGAGTCGTTCCGTCCCGGCCGGCTCGAGGAATGGGGTCTGGGGTACGAGGCACTCAGCGCCGAGAACCCCGGCCTCGTCCTCGCCCGCGTGTCCGGTTTCGGTCAGACGGGGCCGAACCGGACACTGCCCGGGTTCGGGACCGTCGCGGAAACGGCCAGCGGATTCGCGCACGTCAACGGTTGGCCCGATTCGCCGCCGACGTCGCCGCCGTTCGGGTTCGCCGACTCGATCGCCGGCCTGTCGGCCGCGATGGGTGTGTCCATGGCCCTGTACAAGCGGGAACGCACCGGACAGGGTGATGTCGTCGACGTCGCGCTGTACGAGCCGCTGATGTTCATCATCGGGGACATGTTCCTGCGCTACACCGCCCTCGGGGAGATCCAGCAGCGCATCGGCAACGCCACCGGAGCGGCCTCGCCACGAGGAATCTACGAGGCGCAGGACGGACGATTCCTGTCGATCGCCGCGTCGAACCAAGGCATCGCCAAGCGGTTGTTCGCCGCGATGGGCAAACCCGAGATCATCGACGACCCGCGGTTCGCGACCAACGCGGCTCGGCTCGAGAACAACGACGAGGTGCAGGCCCTCGTCAAGGAATGGGTGGGCTCGATGCCGCGCGCAAGCGTGCTGGAGACCCTCGAGAAGTTCGAGGTCGTGTCGGCGCCGGTCAACGACGCAGCGGATGTGGTGGCAGACCCCCACTTCCAGGAACGCACCCTCGTCGAGATCACCGGCAACGAGATCATGAAGGGCGTGCTCACGCCCGGTCCGGTTCTGCACCTGGGGAGCTACGCCGGACCCACCTATGACGGTGTGTCCACGATCGGTGAGCACACCCACGAGGTGCTCGCCGCTCGTCTCGGCCTCTCTGCGGACGATCTCGCCGCGCTCGCCGCGGCCGAGGTGATCAGCGCACCGTAGATCCCCACATCCCGACGACCGGGTCGAGTTCGCCGCGAACTCGACCCGGACTCGAATATGCCCCGATGCAGCAGACGACGCACCAGGAGGGGACACGACCATGCGCCTGAACATCGGATCGGGCTCGGCCTACGCCAACGACCGGCTCGACACCGCTGCCGCGATGGCGGACAGCGGACGCGTCACCTACATGGGTTTCGACTGTCTCGCCGAGCGCACCATGGCGCTCGCACAGATCCGTCGGATGGGCGATCCGGCTGCCGGGCAGGACGAGCGGATCGGCGCGCTCGTCCCGATCCTGAAGACCTTCCTCGAAGCCGGCGGCAGAGTGGTCGGGAATTTCGGTGCCGCAAACCCCGACGCGGCCGCCTCGGATTTCGCTGCCGGTCTCGCCCGGCTCGGTATCACCGGCACCCGCATCGGCATCATCCGCGGCGACGATGTCCGCGACACCGTGCTCACGCACGACCTCGAGCTACCCGAACTGGGGACCACCACCCGCGCGCTCGGCGACCGGATCGTCTCCGCCAACGCCTACATCGGCGCCGACCCGGTCGTGGAATGCCTGCAGCAGGACGCGCAGATCGTTCTCGGGGGGCGACTGGCCGATCCGTCGCTGTTCGTGGGCCCCATCTGCCACGAACTCGGATGGTCGCTCGACGACTGGGACCGGGTCGCCACGGCCACGCTGGCCGGGCATCTCCTGGAATGCGGAGTGCACAGCACCGGCGGCAATTTCGAGGATCCGCCGTATCGGGTGGTGCCGGACCCGCACAACCTGAGCTTCCCGCTCGCCGAGATCGACGACGACGAACTGGTCGTCACCAAACTCGACGGCACCGGCGGTGCGGTGGACGTGCGCACCACCCGCACGCAGCTCTACTACGAGATCCACGATCCGGCACAGTATCTCACGCCGGACGTGACCGCAGACTTCAGCGGCGTGCACGTCGAGGAGATCGGCGCGGACAGGGTGCGTCTGTCCGGCGCGCGCGGTGCGGCGCGGCCCGACACGTTGAAGGTGCTCGTCGGTGTCGATCTCGGCTACAAAGCTGTGGCCGAAATCTCCTACGGCGGACCGGGATGCGTCGATCGGGCGCGCCGCGCCGAGGAGATCGTGCGGAAGAGGCTCGAGCCGATCCGCGATCGCATCGAGGAACTGCGCATCGAACTGCACGGTGTGAACACTCTTTTCGGTGATCGGATGCGCGGTGGGGAACCGGCCGAGGTGCGATTGCGGCTCGCCGCCCGCGCCCTCGACGCCGACGTCGCCAAGGCGGCAGCCTACGAAATCGAATACCTGTACTTCGGGCCGGCCGGTGGCGGTGGCGTGGTCACCTCGGTCGTGCCCGCGATCGTGGTGACACCGGCGCTGCTGCCGCGCAGCGACGTGCCGCTGTCCGTGGAGGTGATCTCGGCATGAAACTGCGCGAGGTGGCGTACAGCCGCTCGGGTGACAAGGGCGATGTCAGCAACATCTGCGTGTTCCCCCACGACGACGGTGACTACGAGTGGCTGCGGGAGGTGCTCACCGCCGAACTCGTCGCGAAGACGTTCGGGGATCTCGTTGCGGGCACCGTGACGCGCTACGAGATCCCGGTCAACTGCTGCCTGAACTTCGTCCTCACCGAAGCCCTGGCCGGGGGCGTGTCCAAGTCGCTGCGAGTGGACCCGCACGGAAAGTCCTACCAGTCACTGATTCTCGACATCGACCTTCCCGAAATGCAGGTGCGGTCGTGAACGGCGCATCGGTGTACATCGACGGACGGTGGGACATCGGCCGAGGCGAGCCCGTCGACTCGATCGACCCCGCCACCGAGAAGGTGATCGCCCGGTGGCATCAGGCCGACGCCGAGCAGGTCACCGCGGCGGTGAGGGCCGCCCGTCGCAGCTTCGACGCGGGGGCGTGGCGTACCGCCGAACCCGACCGGCGCGCCAAGGTGCTGCGCCGAATCGCCGACCTGATCGACGATCGCGCCGACGAGCTCGTCGACCTCGTGGTGCGGGAGGTCGGCTCACCGATCACCCTCACCCGTGCCCTGCAGGTGGGCCAGCCCGCCGTGAACTTCCGCTGGTTCGCCGATGCCGCCGAGCGCGGCCCACGTGGCGGCTACCGCGAGCAGTTGCCGGGGATCCGCGGACCGGTCGCATCGGACAGCGTGCTGGTGCGCGAACCGATCGGGGTGGTCTCGGCGATCGTCCCGTACAACTACCCACTCAACATGATCTCGTGGAAGGTCGCGCCCGCACTCGCCGCGGGATGCAGCGTCGTGCTGCTGCCGTCTCCGCGCGGGGCTCTGACCGCGCTGGCGTTCATGCGGCTCGCCGACGAAGCCGGGGTTCCGCCGGGGGTGCTCAACCTCGTCCTCGGTGGCCCCGAGGCAGGCACCGTCCTCAGCTCGCACCCCGACGTGGACATGGTGAGCTTCACCGGTTCGTCCGCAGTCGGCTCCGCCGTGATGGCGCAGGCGGCGGCCACCCACAAGAAGGTGGTGCTCGAACTGGGCGGCAAGTCGCCGAACATCCTGCTTCCGTCCGCAGACCTCGATGCCGCGGTCGGGCCGTCGGTCCTGCGTTTCTGCCGCAACGCCGGCCAGGGTTGCGGCGCCACGACCCGGATCCTCGTGCCGGAGGACCGGGTCGGCGAATTCCTCGGCCGGGCAGCAGCGTTCATCGAAGAATCGGTGCCGACCGGTGATCCGTTCGACGAACGCACCGAGGTCGGGCCGCTCATCTCGGCCGAGCATCTCGCGCAGGTTCGCGGCTACCTCGACCGGGCCGTCGCGGGTGGGGGCCGCGTCGCCGTCGCCGGGGAACGTCCCGCGGGACCCGGCTGGTTCCTGCCCCCCACCCTGGTCACCGGCGTCTCCAACGACGACGAGATCTGCCGCGACGAGCTGTTCGCACCGGTCGCGGTGGTGCTGCCGTATCGCACCGTCGACGAGGCCGTCGCCGTCGCCAACGACTCCCCGTACGGACTCAACGCCGGCGTGTTCGGTGACCTCGACGAGGCGCTCGCCGTGGCCGAACGCCTCGACACCGGCACCGTCGCGATCAACGGCGGTGGGCCGATGCGCCCCGACGTGCCGTGGGGTGGTTCCAAACGCAGCGGCACCGGTGTCGAGATGGGTGAGGACGGGTTCGCAGAGTTCTTCCGGATCAAGCACCTCAATTGGCAGGTGCCGTCGTGAACGCCGTGGTCGCTCCCGCGTATCCGCTTGTCGCCGGATGTTCTCCGGGCGACGAGATTCGCGCGCCGTTCGGCGACCGCACTGTGCCGTGGCTTCTGGCCCGGTACCGCAACGCCGTTCCGGACAGGGTGTTCCTGACGTGGGAACCCCACACGGGTGCCGCGGCGCAGTCGTGGACATACGAGCAGTTCGGCGTCGCCGTGGACCGGCTCGCCGCCGGGCTGCAGGCGCGCGGCGTCGCACCCGGCGATCGCGTCGTACTGCTGATGGACAACTGCCCCGACTTCCTCGCCGGATGGTCGGCGATCGTGTCGATCGGCGCGGTGGCGGTGTGCCTGAACACGCGCAGCAGCGCCGACGAACTCGCCTATTTCGACGAGCATGCCGCGCCGCGCGCTGCGCTCGTCGGCACCCGCTTCGCGGAAGCGGTCGCGGCGGCGATGCCGGGCCTGTCGTGGACCGTGACGACCACCGGAACCGACGCGTTCGGTGACGGCGCAGACGGCCCCCTCGCTGAGCTCACCGGCATCGCGGACGTCCCCACCCCGGTGCGCATCGATCCGATGGCAGCGGCCACCATCCAGTACACGTCGGGTACGACGGCCCGGCCCAAGGCGGTGGTCTGGACACACACGAACTGTCTGTGGGCGGCCCGGACCAATGCGGCCCACGCGGGGCTGCGCCCGGACGACACCGGGCTGATCACGCTGCCCCTGTTCCACACCAACGCGCTGGGCTATTCGTTCCTCGGGTTGCTGTGGGTGGGGGCGAGCATCGTCCTCACACC
Organism: Rhodococcus sp. O3; assembly: GCF_048897285.1. Lineage (NCBI taxonomy): Bacteria > Bacillati > Actinomycetota > Actinomycetes > Mycobacteriales > Nocardiaceae > Rhodococcus > Rhodococcus sp. O3. The sequence continues at coordinate 74,991 of NZ_JBMBTE010000001.1, read as the reverse complement.
CGGGTTCTCGGCGTCCCGATTCTGGGATGTGTCGGTGCGGCACGGCTGTACGTGGGTGTCGGTGGTGTCGTTTATGCTGCGTGCCCTCGCCGGCCGCCCCGTCCCCTACGACCACCGGTACCGGCACTGGTCGGGCAGCACCAGCGTGCTGTGGGGCCCCACCGGTATTCGCACGACCGGCTGGTTCGGGATGACCGAGACGGTGTCGCACCCGGTGGTGAGCGAGCTCGCCCATCCCGACCCGGACGGGACGATGGGGCTGCCGGCACCCGAATACGCGGTGGCGGTGGTCGACGAGGACGGGCTCGCCGTCGAGCCGGGCGTCGTGGGGGAACTGTGGGTGCGCGGTGTGGTCGGCGTGTCGTTGTTCGCGGGCTACTACCGGAACGACGAGGCCACCCGCGACGCGTTCACCGAGTCCGGGTGGTTCCGCACCGGCGACCGGGTGAGCCGGGATCAGGCGGGTCGGCTCCGATATGTGGAGCGGGCCAAGGACATGCTCAAGGTGGGCGGCGAGAACGTGGCCGCGGCCGAGGTCGAGCGGGTGGTGGCGGCGGTGCCGGGTGTGCGGGAGGTCGCGGTGGTCGCCGCACCCGACCACATGCTCGGCGATGCTCCGGTCGCGTTCGTCATCGCCGCCGAGCGGGCGGCGGACGGTCTCGTGTCCGACATCGAGGCGGCGTGTGAACGCATGCTGTCGGACTTCAAGAGGCCGCGGCAGATCCGGCTCGTCGACGAGTTGCCGCGTTCGACGTTGGACAAGGTCGCCAAGGCGCGACTGCGGGCGTTGCTGGCGAACGAGGTGTAGGCACCAGCGGGATAGGAGAGCGGGATGGAACTCGGTGTGATCCTCGGCGACGTGCACACCACACTGTCGCCGCGCGAGCACCTCGACGGTCTGTTGAGGCAGGTCGAGGCCGCACAGCGCAACGGGGTGCGCTACATCGTGATGGGACACCACTACCTGTACGGCAATTTGCGTTGGCTGCAACCCATTCCGACGCTCGCCCGGATCGCGGCCGAACTGGATCCCGGGGTGCGGATCGGCACAATGGTGGTGCAGGTTCCGCTGTTCCACCCGGTCGCGCTCGCCGAGGAACTGGCGACCCTCGACATCCTCGCCCGGGGGCAACTCGTCGTCGGCGCCGGTGCCGGATACCGCCGCGAGGAGTTCACCGCGTTCGGTGTGGACTTCGATCGGCGGTTCGCGATGATGGACGAGGCGCTGCAGATCGTGCGCATGCTGTGGACACAGGACGAAGTGACCTTCCACGGCCGGTTCTGGACCCTCGACGGAGTTCGGACCCACATCCGGCCGTGGCAGGATCCCTATCCGCCGATCTGGATCGGTGCGCTGCGCGATTCGGGTGTGCGGCGCTCGGCGAGGCTCGGCGACGCATGGCCGGTGACGCCGGAAACCAGGACTTCGGACATGCGTCGCATGTTCGACGTGTATGCGCAGGCGCGGCGGAAGCACGGCCGGCCACTGGTGGCGAGGCATCCGTTGCGACGGGAGATCGTGCCGGGACGCACGACCGAGGCGGCATTCGCCCGGTTCGAATCGATGGCCCGGGACCGCCTGCTGGCGTACGCGCAGCGGGAACTGATGACCCGGGACGCCGACGCCCTGAGGGACCAGTTCAGAAAGGTCGCGGAGAAGGAAGCGATCGTCGGCACCCCCGGCGAATGCCTGGCGCAGTTGCGAGATCTCGCCGCGCAGGTGCCGGTGGATCCGGTGATCGTGCGCGCCCAGTGGCCCGACATGAGCTCGGACGAGGTGGTGGCCTACCTCGACGACCTGGGACGCGACATCGTTCCCGGCCTGAACGAGATCACCGCGATCGACGCGCATTCACTCGAGAGCCGGCCGGACGGCCGGTTTCCGACCCGACAGGAGCGGTGTGATGTCCCTCGATGATCCAATCGTCGAGCCGGCTTGTCCCGAAGTCGATTTCGACCACAACTCGCCCGAGCATGCCGTCGACCCGGTGGCGTCCTATCGGCGCCTGCGTGAACTCGGCTCGGTGGTCCGTTCGCCGAGACACGACGGTTTCTGGGTGTTCACGGACTACGAGACCGTGTTCGAGGCCGCGCGTGACGATCAGGTGTTCTCGTCGGCGCGGTGCCCGTACGGGGGCGATGGCCTGGCGACGGTGATTCCCAAAACTCCGGTCAACCATCATATTCCGGTGGAGCTCGACCCACCGGAGCACCGCAAGTACCGGAAACTGATCAATCCGTTGACGGCACCGGCCGCTGTCGAACGTCTGCGCCCCACGATCGAGAAGTACACGACGTGGTTCATCGACCGGGTGATCGAGGACGGTCGTTGCGACTTCGCGACGATCATCGGGGTGCCCGCGGTGGTGACGATCGACTGGCTCGGACTGCCGCCCGAGGACTGGGAACGATATGCACACGCGCATCACGCGGCGTTGTCCGAGCTTCCGGGCACCGCGGAGTTCGCGCACGCGATCGATGTCGAATTTCCCTGGATGGAAAGGCAGTTGAGATCGGCGATCGCGCAGCGTCGCGTCGAGCCGCGCGATGATGTGCTGACCCATCTGGTCGGTTCGCAGGTCGACGGTCGTCCGCTGACGGACGACGAGGTGTTCGGGATGGCGGAACTGCTGATCTCGGGTGGGGTGGGTACCACGGCGTCGCTCGTCGGTCAGACGTTGATGTACCTCGACGGCGACCGGGACCTCCGCCGTGCCCTGATCGATCACCCGGAGAAGCTTCCCCGCGCGGTCGAAGAGTTCCTCCGTGTCTTCTCTCCCACCCAGGCATTGGCGCGCACCGTCACCCGTGACGTCGAGTTCGGTGGCCGCCGTTTCCGCACCGGCGATCGGGTACTGCTGAGCTGGGCCTCGGCGAATCGGGACGCCGCCGCATTCGAGAATCCGGACACCGTCGATATCGAGCGATGGCCGAACAGGCACACGTCTTTCGGGATGGGGGTTCATCGTTGTGCCGGTTCGCATATCGCCCGTGCCCTGGCGGTCGAGATGCTCGGCCAGATTCTCGGCAGGATGCCGGACTACGAGATCGTGCACGACGGAGTCGTGCCGTTCGCCCATCAAGCGGTCAATCTTGGCTGGAAGAAGATGCCGGCCCGGTTCACTCCCGGGGCGCGGCGCGGTTCCGGGGGCGGGGTGCGTTCGGGGTCGCAGTGAGCTGTTGTACCCCAGTAGTTTTCGAATCCCGAATACGGAAGATCGCGTTGACGGACATCGGACGATGTGAGCATAATCATATTCATTGATTGAAGGGTGGTTGTTCATGGGATTCGACGGCAAGGTCGCCTTCGTCACCGGGGCGGCGCGCGGTCAGGGACGTAATCACGCTGTGCGACTGGCTCGTGAGGGAGCCGACATCATCGCGCTCGATCTGTGTGCCCCCGTGGGAGGTGCACCCTACGACATGGCCACTCCGGCGGACCTCGACGAGACCGTACGGCTCGTCGAAGCCGAAGGGGGGCGAATCCAGGCGAACGTCGCGGATGTTCGCGACCCGGCCGCGGTGACAAAGGTTCTCGCGCGCGGTGTCGAAACCTTCGGTCGCCTGGACGTCGTCGTGGCCAATGCCGGGATCGCCGGTAGTTATGCGGTCGAGGACCTCACCGACGAGGTGTGGCGCGACATGATCGACATCAACCTCACCGGCGTGTGGAACACGGTCAAGGCGTCGGTTCCGCACCTGCGTGCCGGTAGGGGCGGCGGCAGCATCATCCTCATCAGCTCGATCGCAGGCCTCAAGGGCCTACCCAACAATGCGCACTACGCCGCCGCCAAGCACGGTGTTCTCGGCATCATGCGCAGTCTCTCGAACGAGCTGGGACCGGACGGCATTCGGGTCAACGCGGTGCTGCCCACCAACGTCGATACGCGCATGCTGCTCAACGACGCCATCTACAAACTGTTCCTGCCCGACGCCGACAAACCCACCCGCGAAGACGTGGAGCCCCTCCTGCACGGCATGCACGCCCTCGACGTTCCCTTCGTGCACCCCGACGACGTGAGCAACGCCGTGCTCTTCCTCGCCGGCGAACAGTCCCGTTACGTCACCGGCATCGCCATGCCGATCGACGCCGGCGCGTTGGTGAAATCGTGAACGGCCACGGAGAACGGCCCGGACGGGCCGACGACGTCGTCGCGATCGCCGGACTCACAGCACGCTATGCGCTCGTCGTCGACGATCACGACATGGACGGTCTGGCCGACCTGTACGCGCCCGACGCAAAGCTCGTCGGACTGTCCGGCACCCTGCACGGCCGGGACGCCATCGTCGCGTATGTCCGCAGCACCCTCGAAACCTACGACGGGGCCAGCATCCACACCCCACATCCCGGCGTCGTCGACTTCACCGGCGAGAACACGGCCCGAGGTGTCGTCCCGAGTCACGTCGAGTACGCGCAAGGGGGAGTGCAGTATGTGCTGGCGTTGCGGTACCACGACCGCTACGTGCGCAGCGACGACGGCTGGCGCTTCGCCGAACGGCGACTCGAGGTCCGGTATGCAGTGCCGGTCCATCACTATGGCACGGTTCTCACGAACCTCACATCGAGCGAGGTATAGCCATGCAGGACAACGATAGTCCCGAAACCTACGACGTCGTCGTTCTCGGTAGCGGGGCAGCCGGGCTGTGTGCCGCGCTGTCCGCCGCGCGCAGCGGAGCCACCGTCGCGGTGTTCGAGAAGGGGGAACTGCTCGGCGGAACCACGTGCCTGTCCAGTGCAGTGGCATGGCTGCCGAACAATCGCTACGCCGCCGAAGTGGGCATCGAGGATTCCCGCGAACACGCACTCGCCTACCTCGAATCGCTGTCGAACGGCATGATTCTGCCGGAGCTGGCACAAGCGTTCGTCGACACCGTCCCCGAACTCCTCGACTGGCTCGACACCACGCCCCTGAAAATGCAGCTGGTTCCCGGGTATCCCGACTACCACCCCGAACGTCCCGGTGGTATGCCCGGCGGCGGACGGTCGCTCGAACCGGGCCTGTTCGGCTTCATCGATCTGGGGCGATGGAAAGGCAAGCTCGTCGGAGTGCCGAGACGGATGACGGTGGGCGAAACACCGATCGGGGGTGGCACCGGCCATCTGCCGGCCGAGGTGCTGGCCGAACGGGAACTCGCCGACGTGGAGGGCCTCGGCCGCGGGATGATCGGCGCGCTGCTCCAGGGCTGCCTGGACGACGGCGTCGCCGTGTACACCTCCGAGCGTGGCGTGCGCCTGCTTCGCGGGGAGCAGGGCCGGATCTCCGGGGTGACCTTCGAGGGGTCGGACGGCACCCGCGATGTTCACGCGCGACGCGGCGTCGTGCTCGCCACCGGCGGATTCGAATGGGATGAGAACCTGTGCCGCGACTTTCTTCGAGGACCTCTCCGGCACCCCGCCACGGTGCCGACGTCCACCGGTGACGGGCTCCGCATGGCGATGCGCGTGGGCGCGCAGCTCGGCAACATGCGGGAAGCGTGGTGGGCGCCCGTTGCGGTGCTGCCGGGGCAGCAGGCCAACGGGGCGCAGGCCGTGCAACTCGTGCACCGCGAACGCACCGCCCCGCATTCGATCATGGTCAATCGGCTCGGTCGCAGGTTCACCAACGAGGCGACCAACTACAACGCGCTCGGCGGTGCATTCCACCAGCTCGACGCACACGACTTCGACTACCTCAACCAGCCGTGCTGGCTGATCTTCGACGCGGACCACCTCGACAGATACGGCGCGTTCGGCGCGGCTCCGGGCACCGAGGCGCCGGAGTGGGTGATCCGCGCGGACACCCCGGCAGAGCTGGCCCGGTCGATCGACGTGCCGGTCGAGGCACTCGAGGCGACGCTCGCGCGGTGGAACGAGGACGTTGCCCGCGGCCGCGACACCGAGTTCCGCCGGGGCGAGAGCATCTACGACGGATTCGTCGGCGACAAGAGCGAGTACCCCGGTGTCGGATCGACGCTCGGTTCCGTCGCGCGGGCGCCGTTCTACGCCGTGCAGATCCACAGCAGCACACTCGGCACCAAGGGCGGTCCGCGCACCGACGCGGACGGCGCCGTTCTCGACGTCGACAACTGTGTGATCCCGGGCCTGTTCGCGGCCGGGAACGTGATGGCCGCCCCGACGGGCATGGTCTACGGCGGTGCGGGCGGGACACTCGGACCCGCGCTTGTGTTCGGGTATCGCGCGGGGCGTGCGGCGGCGCGCGGGGCGGATCATCCGCTCGGATCGTCGTCCGATTCGGTCGATGGCGTGATGGAGCAGGCCACGGCGTGACGATTCACCGGAGGGCCCGGCACGCGTCGGCAACGATTGCCGGCGCGGACCGGGTCTTGCGGCATACGCGCATGATCGGGGCCGGCGACAAGCCCGGGTGAACGTTGCGATGTACACGTCGATCGTGCCGAAGGCGCTGGTCCGCCTCTTTCGCGAACGGCGTCCCACCGGCCGAAGTCGTCACGATGCCACTGCGGCCGGACGACGAAACGGCGCGTTCGAGACCGGATCCACCGCGGGCGGCCGATCGGCCTTGCCACCACAGCCGTCGCCGTCGGCTTCCGCGCACTCACCCGGCCACCTGGATCGAATCGCCCAACTGACGCCTCTGACCTGCAACCCGCGCCCACTCGCTCCCCGGGACCTTGTTGTCCCCTACGCGGGACCTTCGGATCTTGTTCTACATGTAGCTAATAATGATGATAAGCATTAAAGTGCTGTTCATCACATAGGCTGGGAAGTGGGAAGGAGAGCACACATGGGGCGAGTAACCGGCAAGGTCGCGCTGGTCACCGGCGCTGCGCGAGGCCAGGGCCGCTCGAACGCCGTTCGTCTCGCGGAGGAAGGCGCCGATGTCGTCGTCCTCGATGCCTGCAAGGACATCGATACCGTCGCCTACCCGCTCGCCACCCCCGACGATCTGGCCGAGACCCACCGCCTGGTCGAGGCGGCGGGCCGCCGGTGTCTGTCGCGGGTCGTCGACGTCCGCGATCAGGCGGCGCTGGACCTGCTCGTCTCCGACGCGATCGACGAGTTCGGGCACATCGACATCGTCAACGCGAACGCCGGCATCGTCAGTTTCACCCCGACCTGGCACCTGAGCGACGAGGAATGGCAGAACGTCATCGACGTCAACCTCACCGGTGTCTTCCACACCGTGCGCGCGGTCGTGCCCCGGATGATCGAGCAGGGCACCGGCGGGGCGATCATCCTCACCAGCTCGGTCGCCGCGATCAGGGCGAGCCGCAACCTCGGGCACTACGCCGCCAGCAAGGGCGGCGTAGTGAGCCTCATGCGCACCCTTTCCAACGAGCTCGGCGAGCATGGCATCCGGGTGAACACGCTGAATCCCGGCACCGTGCGGACCGAGATGATCGAGAACGACGCGATGTACCGTATCTACCGGCCCGATCTCGAGTCGCCGACACAGGACGACATCCTCGACCACTGCCGTCGGCGCAACGAACTGGACGTCCCGTGGGTCGAACCTGTGGACATCAGCAATGCGCTGGTCTGGCTCGCCTCTGACGAGGCCCGCTATGTCACCGGTGTCGTACTGCCCATCGACGCCGGCCTCCTCGCAAAGTCCTAGAACAGTTTCGCTCGACGATTCACCTCGGAAGGAATGCACGATGGAAAGCCCCGCCCGCTGTCCCGTGATCCACTTCGATCACAACTCGCCGGAACACTCGGCGGATCCTGCCGGCTCGTATCGGAGAATCCGCGAATCGGTGAAGGTGGGATGGACCGAAGCCCACGGCGGATACTGGGTGTTGTCCGACTACGCCTCCGTCTTCGACGCGGCACGCGACGACGAAGTATTCTCTTCTCGCCGAACGGAATACGGCGGGGAGGGGCTCTCCGTCGTGATTCCCAAGACGCCTCACCACGATCACATTCCGATCGAGCTCGACCCGCCCGAGTTCCGTAAGTACCGCAAGATCGTCAATCCCGTCTCGGCGCCTGCTGCCGTGGAGAAGATGAAACCGATGGTCGATCGCCACGTCGCCGGATTCATCGACAGTGTCATCGAGGCCGGCAAGTGCGACCTCACGTCGGTGATCGGCGTGCCGTCCATCGTGACCATCGAATGGCTCGGCCTCGACGTTTCGGAATGGCGTCGCTATTCCGGGGCGCACTTCCAGGTGCTTGCCGGTATTCCCGGTACACCCGAGCACACCCAGGCCGTCGAGGTCGACTTCCCGTATCTTGCGGATCGGATCCGGCAGCGGATCACCGAGCGTCGCGCGGAACCCCGGGACGACATCATCAGCTATCTGGTGCAGCAGGAGGTCGACGGCGAGCCCCTGAACGACCACGATACGTTCGCGATCGTCGACCTCCTGATCTCGGGTGGCGTTGGCACCACGGCATCACTGGTGAGCAACTCGCTCGTCTGGCTTGCGCGTAATCCTGCTGTGCGGCAGCGCCTTATCGACAACCCGAGCCTGATGGACCACGCCGTCGAGGAGTTCCTGCGGTACTTCTCACCGACCCAGGCCCTGGCCCGTACCGTCGTGCAGGACATCGATTTTCACGGCTGCCCGATGAAGAAGGGGGATCGCGTTCTGCTGTCGTGGTCCTCGGCGAACCGGGACGCGGAGCTGTTCGAGAACCCTGACGAGGTCGATATCGATCGTTGGCCCAACCGCCACACCGCATTCGGTATCGGCGTGCACCGTTGCGCCGGTTCTCACCTCGGCCGTTACATGTCCCACGCGCTCATCAGCGAGGTGCTGCGCCGTATGCCCGATTACGAAGTGGACGTGGACGCTCTCGAGACCTACCCCCGCCAGGGGGTGAACTCGGGGTATCAGAGGATCCCGACGACGTTCACACCGGGCGAGCGGATCCTGACCGACTACACGCTCATGTGAGAACCGGGAGCGGTCCGAAGCGTGCGGGCCGCCCCAGCCGCAGGGAAGGGCGCCGTCCATCGGAACGGCGCCCTTCCCTGTGAGTACCCCTGATTGAACGGGAAATCAGTTCCGTGGAACGGTATTCAGGAACTGCACGGTCGCGTCGTCGAGGTAGACGTACTCCTGGTGGTGGTCGACCTGATCACGGGTGTCGGCGTAGAAGAACCGCCCTTCCTCGCCGAACCGCCGTCGACCTCGATGGTGACGCCTCGGGCACGGTAGTCCGCGAGCGCCCGTTCGTACTCGTCGAGCGTGTCGAACCTGCTGCCCATGTGATGGAACTGCATGATGTTCTTGTACGTGTGGAACCTCCCGCTCTCCGGGCGACAACGTCAGAAGAACCGCTTGACGATCTTCGCTGTCGGAGCGACGTCCATGTCCGAGCGGACGTAGAGTGCGTCCGTGACCTGCTTTATCGGTAGGGTATGCCACGGATCGAGGTCGGATTCCACGCCGAACGAGATGGAACCCCGGCCGGACCACGCCTGCTTCGGAGTTACGTAGCAGGTGTTGAGCACCAGATCCGCGAGCGACGGGTCACCGCCCTCGGGGTTCGGGATGACACGGAGACCCATCGGTTTCATTTCGTAGGGCTCGAGATCTACGGGCCGCTCCGGCTTCATCTGCACGGTGCAGATCCGGGTTCCCTTGGGGCGCTCCACGATACCCTGCATGACTTCGCTTTCCTGCTGCCACTCGATGTGACCGAGTTTCTTGGGATTGCCCCAGATCTCACGACCGGCGGCCAGCGCGGATTCCTGGTTGAGCAGGATGCGAACGGGATAGATGCAGGGCTCGCCTTGCCAGGTGCAGTCGAGGAACTGGTACGCCTCCTCGTATGCGCCGAACGTCGTGAACGGCATCTTTGCGATGACGATCCGGACGGTTGCGGGCAATGTGAGCTCGAAGCCTGCTGCTTCCGGCAGAATGTCGAGTGCGGCATTCTCGTCCGTCTCGTAGGAAACCGTGATCGTCTCCATATCCCGGTAGTAGACAGGCAGTTTCGGGTACCACGGTTCATCGACCGGCATCGTGTAGCCGAATCGGTCGGGGGTGAGTTGTCCCTGTCTAAATCGTGTCTTATGTGGAGAGTTTCTTGAAGCAGGTGAGTGCAGCGCCGAGTTGTAGGAATCCAGCGAAGTGTTCGGCATGACGTTCGTAGCGGATCGTGAGTCGGCGGTAGCCGCTGAGCCAGGCGATGGTGCGTTCGATCTTCCACCGGTGCCGGCCCAGCCGGTTGTTGCGCTCGATACCGCGGCGGGCGATGCGCGGGATGATGCCCCGCTGACGCAGCCATCGACGGTGGACGTTGTAGTCGTAGCCCCGGCAAGAAGAAGGTCGTCGCGGCGCGGTTCGTTCACAACGATCGGCTCATCGATGCGCTGAACTCGCAGGCGTTCTCGGCCCTGCACGCTTCTCCCGGCGCTCGTGCCTACTACGACAAACAACGCGCCCGAGGTCTCGACCACGGCCCTGCACTGCGGCAGCTCGCCAACCGGCTCGTCGGCATCCTGCACGGATGCATCAAGACCCGCACTCGCTACGACGAAACGACGGCCTGGTCGCATCACGTCGAGCAGGCTGCTGCTTGACACCCAAGCTCCTGGGATGTCTTTTGCCCGAACGCTTGCCGCATCCAGGATTGCCGCCGTCCAGTCGAGTTCACCTGCTCCGCTGAGTCGGTCGAGCACGTCCTGGTGCAGTTTCTCGAACACTCCGGCCGCCACCCACGTGGTGAACCTTCGGTGTGCAGTCGGGACCGTGACTCCGAACGAGGGACGAGTGTGGGAGTGAGTAACTCGCGTTCCCGGCGGTGGCGATGAGATTCCGGGTTTCGCGCTGATGCCGAACCAAAAAGGACGAGTTCGGCATCGGAAACGATCGCTTTTCCACGACAGGGCTGTACTCACCGATCTCTCACGGCCAAGTCAGTGGACGTATCCAGTTCCCGCAACTCAAGTCGCTCGAGGCGACGGGAGCTCGCGGCCCTCCCGCGAACTCCCGTCGAGTCTGTGGTGGGTCAGACCACTTGATCCAGATCGCGGCCCTGAGTCTCGGGGCCGACGGTCGCGATGACTGCGATGACGACACACATGCCTCCCACCAAGGTGTAAACACCTACCTCCCCAAATCCATCCATCAACGCGCCCGCAGCCAGCGGGCCAAGACCGGCGGCCAGCAGGCCGACCGTCGAACACGCACCGGTACCGAATGCGCGCAAACGGGTTGGATACAGCTCCGGGAGGTACGCCCACAGGTTGGCCAGCAAAACCTGGAAGGTGAAGGCCAGCAGGAACGAGAAGATCACGGCAGGTACCGCATTGGTTGAGAACGAGAAGCACACTGCGAACGCGGCGCACATTCCAGCACCAGATATGAACGTCAACCGCCGTGGCAGCTTGGACGCCGCAACGATGCCCACGAGGCCTCCAAGCAAACCGCCAAAGTTGATCAAGGTGGTGTACAACAGTGACGTTCCGACTTCGAACCCGCGCGCGACGAGCACCGTAGACATGAACACCGTAAGCACCACGATGGTGCCGAACATAGCTAGCGTCAACAGCCAACCGACGATAGTACTGCGCAGTACCGCACCCTGAAAGATGTCCGTCAACCGCACTTTCCCGAGGTCTTCGGTAGGACGCGTTCCTTCCGGAACATCAAGGAAACGTTCGACTTCGAAGTCCTTCCCCGGCCTCAGAGTGTTGCTCGCAAGGCTGGAAAGAACACGATTGGTCTCGTTGATCTTGCCGTGCTGAAGCAAGTACCGCGGGGTTTCGGGCACATATCGCCGAATAAACAGAATAAGCACCGCCGGCAGGACCATGATCGCGAAGAACCAGCGCCACGCGAGTTGTTCTCCCCCGAGAATGCCTGACATCGGTCCGAGCACCAGCGCTCCGAGACCGGACGCCGCGAACACTCCGATTCCGCCCGCCACGAAACTAAGCGACGCCGTCATCGTTCCGCGGCGCTTGGTCGGCATCATCTCCGACACGACCGTAAAACCGAGCGCGATTTCACCACCGAGGCCAAGACCGACCAGAATGCGGGCAGCAAGTAAGGTTTCGTAGCTGGGAGCAACCGCAGCGAGTAGTGCGCCGACGGCGAACACGGCGAGATTGACCATGAAGATGACGCGGCGTCCGTACCGGTCGCCCGCAATACCGGACAGCAGCGAACCCACCGCCATAGCGATGAACGTGGCAGTTGACAACAAACCCACCGCTGTCGAGGACAGCGCCCACTGCTCTGCGATGATCGGCCCCGCATATCCGACGTTGTACTGCTCGATCGCGTTGAACAAGCTCCCCAGCGCGACCAGTGCAAAGATCTTGTAATGAACAGGACGCATGGAGATGCCGTCCACAGCTGCTCCTAGGCGGCCGTAGAGATCGACACCTGCTTGCGTCGTCGTTTTTTCCAGTCGTTGTTCCGCCATCGTTCCTCCGAGGGGCTGCGCGCTCGTACGCGGCGCGGTGAATGCCATCACATCGATGCGAGGGGGAAGGATAGCCCCACTCTGTGGCCAGCACCATAGTTTTCTACCACAACGATTGTAATCATGCGTACCAATAGCTAGATTCAGGAGAACAGCTGTCCCGGGCCGCTGTCCCGCAGGGGGAGGCTGGACAGTTCGGCAACTGCGCCCTTGAGCTTTAGTACTGGAGCGACAGTTTGTGATGCCGTCGTTTGTAGTGACTGACGCGGGCTCCGGCTTGGCTGATGCGCCGCCAGTTCGACCAGTGCCACACGTGGACAAGAGTGTGCCGCACCGGACACGCGACACGATTGAACAGTCGTCGAATCTCGTTGACTGTCAGAGGAATCAGCTTGCCGAGACCGGCTGAAGATCCCCCTTTTGAGCGCCTCGGCGCAGGATCGTCAGGAACCGGCCGCAGCCATCGACAGGGTGATGTGTCGGTACCAGGCGGTGTAGCCGCGCACCTGGTAGTGGTCGAGGCCGGTCTCGTTCTTGGCGGTCTGGAAGCACTCCTCGACGGCCCAGCGGCTGCCGGCGACCCGGACCAGCTCGGCGAGCGGGGTGTCGGCGGGCCGGATGTCGACGCTCGCCCAATCGTAGAGCCGGGGGTCCGTGAGCGCCGTCGCCGCAGTTGATCCGCTGCCACTCGGTCGCCGGCAGGTCGGCGATCACGGCGTGGGCGCGGCGCTGACGCAACTCCATCGAGATCACCATCTGCGACTTCGGGACGGCGAGAACGTGTGCCACACCGCGGGATTCGAGCCACAGCCGAAGCTTGCCGACTTACTGATCGTTTCAGAATGAGGTCCGCAGTCGCCTCAAACAGATGATGCTGCATGCCAGTTCGAGCAATCCCTGATGGATGTCGGCTCGTACCTCGGAACGTGTTCGTAGGCGCTTGAATTGGTGCAGCCAAGCGAAGGTCCGCTCGACGACCCAGCGAACCTTGCCGAGACCGGAACCATGCGCGGCACCTCGGCGGGCGATCATCGGTGTGATCCCTCTTCACGGAGGAGGTTGCGGTACTTGTCGTAGTCGTAGTCGTAGTCGTAGTCGTAGCCGCGGTCGGCGAACAACCTGCGGGGACGGTTCCGCGGCCGGCCGCGGCGGTCTCGGATTGGTGGGATCGCCTCCACGAGCGGCATCAACTGTGTGACGTCGTGCTGGTTTCCGCCGGTCAGGGACACTGCCAGCGGTGTGCCGTGCCGATCGACGATCACATGATGCTTGCTGCCGAGGCGGGCCCGATCGACCGGCGAGGGGCCAGTGTGATCCCCCCTTTGAGGGCTCGCACGTGCGAGCCGTCGACGGCGACATCGTCCATCTCGAGCAACCCGGCCGTCCGCAGCTCGGCGAGCAGCATTTCGTGCAGTCTCGGCCACACCCCGGCTTCGGTCCACTCCCGCAACCGGCGCCAGCAGGTCACCCCGCTGCACCCGACCTTCTCCGCCGGCACGTCCCGCCACGCGACATTGGTCCGGAGGACGGAGATGATGCCACCCAGCGCAACCCGGTCCTCGACCGGCTTGCGCCCTGGGAATCGATACCGCCGGGCAGGCCTGGGCGGGAGCAGCGGAGTTACCCGATCCACAAATCATCAGGAACAAGATCAACAGGCACTCGGTGCACCCTGCCGAAAACGCTGCCGGTACGCCATCTGCCACGCCGAACTCATTCTGAAACGGTCAGTTAGCCATGCTCTGCTTCCTTTTCTCCGATGTGGTTGTGGCTGATCAGTGTTCGTAGACCGGAACGGTTGTGCCGGCGGGGACGATCTTCTTGTCGAATTGGGCTTGCTCGATCAGTGCGGTGTCGCAGAACTCGAGCATCGATGCGATCTTGTCGTCGCGAACGGTGACGATCCAGCAATACTGGTTCTTGTATTCAACACCGTTGCGTCCCATGCCATCCGATCGGCAGAAGACGACGACGCGGTCGTCTTCGAGTGAGAGCACGTCCTCGACTTCGAGCGGTTTGATCCCGTACTCCTGGCTCAGTCCCTGGACCGAGGGGCCTTCTCGCTCCTCGCCGCGGAAGTTCGCGCCGAGGAAGTCGTTCTGGATGGATTCGAGTCCGTGGTAGGTGCCGGAGATCGGTGTCGAGCCGATGAGCGTCCACGTGGCGTCGGGATGGAAATACTTGGTGAACGCACCGCCGACCTCCTCCGAATCGCCGCGGGTGGCGGCGAGCCAGTTCTGGACGACCTTCTTTTCCTTGCTTCCCATGTTCGTACTCCGTGTTCTCCACAGCGTATGCATGTGGCGGGGTGGGTTCCGCGGACGGCTCCGCAGGTGGAGGATGTGCCCGTCGAGGGGATCGGATCGGAGTTCGCCGTCCGCGATACTCGGCGACGCTGAAGGTCCCGAGCTTGTGACGTGCATCACCATAGCAGGAATGCCAAGGGAGTCAACGGGAACGGGCGCCGCTCCCGGAGGAGCAGCGCCCGTGTGTTGGGTCTATCCGAGTGATCTGGGGGGATCGAGGGTGCGCAGTGCCGCGAGGAAGCGCTCGGGGATCGCAGCCTTGGTGCCGTCCGGGTTCCGGACGGCGAACGTCATCCTGCCCTGTGCGACCAGTTCGTCGCCGCGCTCGAAATCGAATGCGAGGGTGTAGGAGGTGTTGCCGATGCGGTCGAGTGCGACCGTGCACGTGAGTTCGTCGAACACTTGGCAAGTGCGGATGTATTGGCATTCGGATTTCAGACCGACGGTGTAGACGCCGACGGTCTCGAGCAGGGTGTGGCTTTCGAGGCCGAACGAGTGCAGCCACACGCTGTAGGCGCGCTCCATCCACGGATAGTTGATCGCGAAGTACGAGATGCCCACGGCATCGCAATCTCCGTAGGACAGTCGAAACCGCTGCTGGGTGACAGGCGCCGTGGTCGAGATCATTTCTTCGGTCATCACGGGTGCCCCCCGTCGACGGTGAGGATCGATCCGGTCGTGAAACTCGAGGCGTTACTTGCGAGGTAGAGTGCGGCGCCGACGATCTCGTCCGGCTGCCCGCCACGTTTGGCGGCGAAACCCTGCGCGCGCTTGCGGAAGGCCTCCATGTCCCAGGAGTTGCTCACATCCGTCAGGAATGTGCCGGCCATGATGGCGTTGCTGCGAACCTTGGGACCGAACGCGTGCGCCATGCCGATCGTCACGGCGTTCAGGCCTGCCTTGGCTGCGGCGTAGGGGAGGATGTCGGGTCTCGGATGGACCGATCCGGCGCTGGAAATATTGATGATGGACCCGCCGTCGCCCTCGGCCATTCGAGTTCCGACGAGTGCGGCGAGCCGGAACGGTCCCTTCAGGTTCACTCCGATCACCTTGTCGAAGAGCGTTTCGGTGACGGTGTCGAGGCTGTCGTACAACGGGGACATCCCGGCGTTGTTGACCAGGACGTCGACCTTCCCGAAGTGGGCGTACACCGCGTCGGCCAGTTCTTCGATGGATTCCCAGCGGCCGACGTGGAACGCGTGCGCCAGGGTCTTGCGCCCGGTCTCGGCGGTGATCTCGTTCGCGGTGGCCTGGCAGGACGCGAGATCGCGGCTGGCGATCACCACGTCGCATCCGGCGCGGGCGAGTCCGAATGCGATGGCACGACCGAGGCCCCGGCTGCCACCGGTGACGATCGCGACGCGGTCGGTCAGATCGAACGCGCGGGTCGGGTCGAACTCCGGAACGGACTTTCCGGTTGACGATTCGGCCATCTTCTTCCTCCACAGATTCCGGTTGACGGGCCATAATTCCTTGTTATTGTGATCATAGATTAGCGGATAGTGATCCAGTTCACGAGTCGATCGGACAACGCGCCTCACCACGTTCCGCTTCGAGCCCGACGGTAGGCCGCTTCGCCAAAAGGAGTACACAGTGAGCAACGACCAGCAGGATCTCTTCACCCTGCCGCAGCGATACCTCGAGCTGCAGGCTGCGGCACGCGAGCTCGCTGCGGACTGCGTCGACATCGCGGCGCGGGCCGACGAGGCCGACAGTTTCGACCCGGACGTACGCAAGCGTCTGGTGGCCTCCCGGCTCACCGAGGTCGTCGTCCCCGCGGCCTACGGGGGCCGTTTCGACAAGGTCGACTCGCTCGCCGTGACCGTCGTGCGCGAGGCCCTCGCCGCCGAGTCCGCACACCTGGACTCCATGTTCGCGATGCAGGGCATCGGCAGCTACGGCATCGGCGTCGGCGGTTCCGAGGAGCTCAAGCGGGAGTGGCTGCCCAAGGTCGCGCGCCTCGACGCTGTCGCCGCACTCGGACTGACCGAGCCGGACGTGGGATCGGACCTGAAGGCTCTGTCGACGACCATCGTCGAGCGCGACGGCAAGCTGATCGTGAACGGCCGCAAGTCCTTCATTACCAACGGTGGCGACGCGGACTTCTACAGCATTCTCGGACGCGAGGGAGACGGTTACTCGCTCGTGCTCGTCCCTGCGGATACAGCGGGCCTGAGCACCGAACGTCCGCACCAGATCATCGCCCCGCATGTGCTGTCCGATGTCGTCCTCGACAACGTCGAGGTTCCGGTCGGCAACCGCATCGGTGAGCCCGGCAAGGGATTCGCGCTGGTGCTGGCAACGCTCGCCACCTTCCGTGTCTCCGTCGCCGGTGCCGCGGTCGGCCTCGCGCAGGCCGCCCTCGACGAGGCGGTGGCTCACGCGAAGACCAGGGAGGGCTTCGGCGTCACGCTCGCCCGACTCGGTTCGGTGCCGGAGCACCTCGCCAAGTGCTGGACCGACATCGAGATGGCCCGCTCCCTCACCTACCGTGCGGCCGCCGCATCGGCCCGCGACGCGCGTGCGAACCTGCATCTGTCGTCGATGGCGAAGGTCGCGGCGACCGAGGTGGCGGCCAGCGTCGTCGATCGCTCGGTCCAGGTCGCAGGACGCTTCGGGCTCGTGCGCGGCGGAAAGCTCGAACGCCTCTACCGCGAGGCCCGGCCCATGCGCATCTACGAAGGTTCGACCGAGGTGATCTTCGATTCGCTCGCCAAGCAACTCGTGCGGGACGCCGGCTAGGCAACCGATCGGACCGGAGGCAACGAGTATGACGAAAGTCGACAAAACGAAGCTCGAGCGGGTGGTCATCCGCTTCGCCGGCGACTCGGGCGACGGCATGCAGCTGACAGGTGACCGGTTCACCGCGGAAGCCGCGGTGTTCGGCAACGACCTGGCCACCCAGCCCAACTTCCCTGCGGAGATCCGCGCGCCCCAGGGCACCCTGCCGGGAGTGTCGTCGTTCCAGATCCAGATCGCCGATCACGATATTCTCACCGCCGGTGACCGTCCCGACGTGCTCGTGGCGATGAACCCCGCGGCGCTCAAGGCGAATGTCGCGGACCTGCCGCGCGGCGGCACCGTCATCGTGAACACGGACGAGTTCACCAAGCGGAACCTGAGCAAGGTCGGGTACACGTCGAATCCGCTCGAGGACGGTAGCCTGTCGGACCTGGTCGTGCACGCGGCGCCGATGTCGTCGCTGTCCGTCGGCGCGGTCGAGCCGGCAGGGCTGAGCCGCAAGGACGGCGAACGGTCGAAGAACATGTTCGCGCTCGGTCTGCTGTCGTGGATGTACAACCGGCCGGTCGCCGGGATCGAGGATTTCCTCCGAACGAAGTTCGCGAAGAAGCCGCAGGTCGCCGAGGGTAATCTGCTGGCTTTCCGGGCCGGATGGAACTACGGCGAGACCACCGAGACGTTCGCGACCACCTACGAGATCACCAAGGCCGATCTTCCGGCCGGAACGTACCGCCAGATCTCCGGAAATACGGCTCTGGCATACGGATTGGTGGCGGCACAGCACCTGTCGGGCCTGGAACTGTTTCTCGGGACGTATCCGATCACGCCGGC
This sequence comes from Rhodococcus sp. O3, assembly GCF_048897285.1. Lineage (NCBI taxonomy): Bacteria > Bacillati > Actinomycetota > Actinomycetes > Mycobacteriales > Nocardiaceae > Rhodococcus > Rhodococcus sp. O3. The sequence goes on along the minus strand of NZ_JBMBTE010000001.1, from coordinate 56,763 downwards.
CTCCGACATCCTGCACGAGCTGACCAAGCATCGGCGTTTCGGTGTGACCACCTTCCAGGCGGAGGACGAGATCGCCGCCGTCGGTGCCGCGATCGGTGCGTCCCTCAGCGGTGCTCTGGGGGTGACGAGCACGTCCGGTCCCGGGCTTGCCCTCAAGAGCGAGGCCATCGGCTTGGCCGTCATGACCGAGATTCCTCTCGTCGTCGTCGACGTCCAGCGCGGTGGACCGTCCACCGGTCTGCCGACCAAGACCGAGCAGGCAGATCTGCTGCAGGCTCTGCACGGCCGCAACGGCGAATCGCCGGTCGCGGTGATCGCCCCCTTGTCGCCGGCCGACTGCTTCGACACCGCGGTGGAGGCCGCGCGTGTCGCGGTGACCTATCGGACTCCGGTGCTCCTGCTCTCGGACGGCGCTATCGCGAATGGTTCCGAACCGTGGCGTATTCCGTCCGTCGAGGCGATGACACCCATCGATCCGGGCTTCGAGTCCGCGCCGGCGGACTCCGGGGCGTCGTTCCGGCCGTACGCACGTGATCGCGAGACACTCGCGCGGCCGATGGCGATTCCGGGTACTCCGGGACTCGAACACCGTCTCGGCGGCATCGAGAAGGCCAACGGCAGTGGCAACATCTCCTACGAGCCGGCCAACCACGATCTCATGGTGCGGCTGCGGCAGGCCAAGATCGACGGCATCGATGTCCCCGACGCCGTGGTCGATGACCCGTCGGGAGAGGCCGAACTGCTGATCGTCGGCTGGGGCAGCTCGTACGGGCCGATCGGTGAGGCATGCCGAAGAGCGCGCCGCCGGGGAACGAAGGTCGCGCATCTGCAGATCCGGCACCTGAACCCGCTTCCGAAGAATCTCGGCGACGTGCTGAGAAGCTACCGGACGGTGATCGCGCCCGAGATGAACCTCGGCCAGCTGTCGTCCGTGCTCCGCGCGCGCTTCCTCGTCGACATCCAGCCCGTTACCAAGGTTCAGGGCCTGGCGTTCCTGGCGGACGAGATCCTCGACGCGATCGATGCGGCGCTGGCCGGCACATTGCGCGGCTGGGAAGAATCGAAGACCACCACGGCGCTGGCCGAGGCAGAATACCGCGATTCGAGCGGCTGTGAGGAGGAAAACGTATGACCGAGTTGATAAGTCGCGTGGGAGTGGATCTCGGTCTCAGTGCCACGGCGTTCGTTCCCCGGACCGACACACCGCAGAAGGCCAAGGACTTCACGAGCGACCAGGAGGTCCGCTGGTGTCCGGGCTGCGGCGACTACGTGATCCTGGCGGCCATCCGCAATTTCCTCCCCGAGTTGGGATTGCGCAGGGAGAACATGATGTTCGTCTCGGGAATCGGCTGTTCGAGCCGATTCCCGTACTACCTCGAGACCTACGGTCTGCATTCGATCCACGGCCGTGCGCCGTCCATCGCGACCGGACTGGCCGTCATGCGCCCGGACCTGTCGGTCTGGGTGGTCACGGGTGACGGCGACGCCCTGTCGATCGGCGGCAACCACCTCATCCACGCGCTGCGCCGCAACGTGAACATGAACATCCTGCTGTTCAACAACAGGATCTACGGCCTCACCAAGGGGCAGTACTCGCCGACCTCCGAGGTCGGGAAGGTCACCAAGTCGACACCGATGGGGTCGGTGGACCATCCGTTCAACACGATGTCGCTCGCACTGGGCGCGGAGGCGACGTTCGTCGCCCGGGCGCTCGACTCCGATCGCAAGGGGTTGACGGAGGTGTTGCGGCAGGCTGCCGAGCATCGCGGTACCTCGTTCGTGGAGATCTACCAGGACTGCCCGATCTTCAACGACGGCTCGTTCGACGTGCTGCGCAAGGACGACGCCGAACAGCGAGTCGTGCCCGTGCACCACGGAGAGCCGATCGTCTTCGGCGCCGAGGGCAGGAAGTGTGTCGTGCGGGACGGTTTCGGTCTGCGGGTCGCCGACACCGATACCGTCTCACCCGAGGACATCGTGGTCCACGACGCACACTCGGATGATCCCGAGTATGCGTTCGCGTTGTCGCGGTTGTCGGATCAGGACCTCGAACACACGATCTTCGGTGTGATCCGGTCGGTCCACCGGCCTTCCTACGACGATCTGGTGCGCGAGCAGAGCGATTCGGCTCGCACCGGCCGCGCCGGTGACGGTAAAGCGTTGCAGGAGTTGCTCACCGGATCGGACACCTGGACGGTTTCGGGCTGAGCCGGACGCCTCGGGCAGCGTTCCCGGCCGTCACGCCTCGGGCCTAGACAATGCGCATGATTAGTATAGAGTGATGGTTGTCACATCTCATCACTCCTTGATCCTTCGTCGGTAGGAGCAGTAGCAATGTCGCTCAGGAACGAGATCGAAAACGCCCTCGCCCGATACGCCCTCGCGTACGACGACGGTGACATGGACGGCGTCGAAACAACTTTCGGCGAGCAGGCGATCTTCACCATGCGTATCGGCGAGGGGGAACTCGTCGGCCCGCTCGAGGGTCGTGACGAGATCATGGGTCTGTTCCGCGGTGCGCACGAGTCCCAGTCCGATCAGCGTCGCCACATCACCACGAACCTGCTGGTCGACGAGATCGACGAGAAGAACGTGCGCACCGTGTCGTACCTGCTCATCACGTCCGCGGCGGACGGGACGCTGACCGTCCTGACCACGGGCAAGTACGAGGACGAATGGACCAAGGCGGGCGGCGAGTGGGTGCTGGCGAAGCGTCACATCGCACTCGACCTTCCTTACTGATCTCAACTGGGAGACATTGTCGATGACGATGAATCAGGGTCTCATCCCCGCCAAATGGGCCGCACTCACCCCGAACAAGATGGCGGTATACGACGTACCGAACAACCGGCGGATCAGTTTCGCCGAGCTCGACGAGAGGGTGCGCCGTCTCGCGAACGGTCTGCGGGCGCTCGGTCTCGAGAAGGGCGACCGCGTCGCGGTTCTCACCAAGAACAGCATCGAGTTCCAGGAGCTCTTCTTCGCCGTCGGCCGGGCAGGACTCATCCTGCAGCCGCTCAACTGGCGACTCGCGGACACCGCCCTGCTCGAACTGATCGCCGATGCCTCGCCGCGAGTTCTCATCACCTCCAGCGAATTCCGTGCCACTGCCGAAGAGCTGACCCGGGTCGCGAACGTCGACCATTGGCTCGAATTCGGGCCCGGCGGCGCGGGCACGTACGAAGACATGCTTGCCGCTGCGAGCACCGACGAACCGATCTGGACGCCGACTGTCGGCAACGACGATCCCTTCTTCATCCTCTACACCGGGGGCACGACCGGACAATCCAAGGGCGCGTTGCACTCCCATGCCAGCGCGGCCGCCGGCATGCTCAATCAGACGGTGGCCGAACGGGTCGTCCCGTCGGACGTGTACATGCTCACCGGGCAGATGTATCACATCCCGGTGGTGCTCTCGATGAACTACATGAAGCACGGTTGTCCTGTCGTACTGGTCAACTTCCAGGCCGAGCAGGCCCTCGGGATCATCGAGCAGGAAAGGGTGTCGGCGTTCCTCGGCATCACTACGATGCTCAACTGGATGATGGCCGTCGAGGGCTTCGATCGATACGACCTGTCCAGCCTGCGGAATATCCAGTACGGTGGCGGTCCGATGCCGTCTGCGATCGTCCGGCAGGCGCTGGACGCGTTCCCCTGCACCCTCATTCAAGGCTACGGTCAGACCGAGGGAACGACGATGTCGTTCCTGTCGCAGGAGGACCACCTCGATGCGGTGAAGGGCATCAACGAACATCGCCTCAGGTCCTGTGGCCGTGAAGGTTTCGGCACCACGATCCGTGTCGTCGATTTCGACGGGACGGAGGTGCCGCGGGACGGTAAGACCCCCGGCGAGATCGTCGTCCGCTCCGAAGCCAACATGCTCGGCTACTGGAACAAGCCCGAACTGACCGCCCAGACGCTGCGCGACGGCTGGATGTGGACCGGAGACGTCGGGGTCTGGGACGAGGAGCGCTACATCTACATCGTGGACCGCGCGAAGGACATGATCATCTCGGGCGGGGAGAACATCTACAGCATCCAGGTCGAGGAAGCGATCGGCGCACACCCCGCGGTGCTCGAATGTGCCGTCATCGGAATTCCCGACGACGAGTGGGGCGAAGTTGTCAAGGCCGTCGTGGTACTCAAGCCCGGGCACACCGCCACCGAGCAGGAGATCATCGACACCGCCAAACGTAATCTGGCCTCGTACCAGAAGCCGCGGTCGGTGGACTTCGTCGATGCCCTGCCGAAGGCTCCTACCGGCAAGATCATGAAACGCGATCTGCGGGAACCGTACCTCGACGCGGCGGCCGCCCGATGACGGTCGGCACGGAGCGCAGGGCACCGAGCGAATCCGAGCTGGACGCTCTGATCGGTACTTCCTTTCCCGGCGGGGAAGCCACGCTGGAACCGTGGTGGGTGCACCTCGTGCTCGACAGCATGCTCGCCGACCCCGCCGACGGCGGCGCACACCCCGTGCTGGTGTTCCTCGTCGCAACGGGGTCCATGGGCTGGAGCTGGGACGAACTGTTCGCGTTGTTCGGCGCCTCCGACGCCGACGGTCCGATGGCAGGGGAGACCGACACCGTGGTGTACAGCCCGCTCCGGGTGGGTGGCACCTACCGGGTGTCGGGTCAGATCGTCTCCGCCGTCCGCAAGGTCGGACGGCGTACCGGCGTATTCGACATCGTCGGTTACCGGCTCGACCTGCACGACAGCGACGGTGCGCACTGCGCCTCGACCACGAACTCGATCGTCTTCCCTCGCAGAGGTGAAAAGCTGTGATACCGACAGTCGGCCAGCAGATTCCGGTGAGGATCATCGACTCGGTCGATCCCGCCCGCATGAAGACACTCTCGGCGCTCATGCGCGACCCGAATCCCATCCACTTCGACCGATCCGCGGCGAGCGGGCTCGGTCTCGGTGATCGCACCGTCAACCAGGGGCCGAGCAACATCGCCTACGTGATGACCATGCTCGGAAACTGGGCGGGAGGCGTCGACCGCATCACCCGATACCGGTTCCGATTCCTCGGCAACGTCTTGGAAGGTGATCGGCTGCAGGCGTCCGGCACGGTCACTGCAGTCGACGAGACGCCCGAGGGCCTGCTCGTGCAGTGCGACCTCGCACTCGACGTCGTCGGCGGCGCGCGCGTCCTGGAAGGGACGGGTACGGTTCGCCTGCCCGCCGACAACTGACCGCCCTCGAACCCCATCACCAGGAGGACATCATGGCCGGACGTACAGCAGGCAAGATCGCGTTCATCACGGGAGCTGCCCGTGGTCAGGGTCGCTCCCACGCGATCCGTCTCGCGGAGGAGGGCGCGGACATCATCGCCGTCGACATCTGCGAGAACATCGACTCCGTCACTCCGTACTACGATCTCGCGACCGAAGCCGACCTGGACGAGACCGTGCGCCTGGTCGAGGGACTCGGCCGCCGCATCGTGGCCCGCAAGGCGGACGTCCGCGACCGGACCGGCCTGCAGAAGGCGCTCGACGACGGCATCTCGCAGCTCGGAGGAGTCGACATCGTGGTCGCGAACGCGGGCATCGCCACCTACGGTCTGTCCTGGGAACTCACCGAAGAGCAGTGGCGCGACATGATCGACGTCAACCTCACCGGCGTCTACAACACGGCCGCGGTGGCGATTCCGCGGATGATCGAGGCCGGGCGCGGCGGATCGATCATGTTCATCAGCTCGATCGGTGGACTCAAGGGCGTTCAGCACGTGGGGCACTACGTGGCGGCGAAACACGGGATCGTCGGACTCATGCGCACGATGGCGAACGAACTCGGGCCCCACAGCATCCGGGTCAACACCATTCATCCCACCAATGTCGATACGACGATGATCCAGAATCCGGGTACGTACGCCATGTTCTCTCCCGACGACCCCGAACCGACCCGGGAAAAGGCGATGCCGGGATTCATGTCGCTCAACACGCTGCCCGTCCCGTGGGTCGATCCGGTGGACATCAGCAACGCGGTACTGTTTCTGGGCAGCGACGAAGCGCGCTACGTCACGGGTGTCACATTTCCGGTCGACGCCGGCGCATACGTCAAGTAGGTCGAACAGTGGCCGTAGGTATCGACGACAACGAAGACCTCACGTCGCTGCGTGTGGACGCACGAACGCAGGACCTTCTCCTCGACGCGCAACGCGAATGCACCTTCGCGTTCGCGACGAAGGAAGGATGGCCGGCGGGTGTCGTGATGAGCTATCTGTATCGGGACGGCGCCTTCTGGCTCACCGCGGCGGCGGGTCGCACCCATGTACTTGCCGCCCAACGCGATCCGCGTGTGACGCTCGTCGTGTCCAACGCCGGTACCGATCTGCCGGGGCGCAGGATGCTGGCCGTCCGCGGGCGCGTCGTGGTCCACACGGACGCGGAAACCAAACGGTGGTTCTATCCGGCGTTCGCGAAGCGCCACGCCCCTGATCACCCCGAAGCCTTCCGGCAACTGCTGGACAGTCCCAATCGTGTAGTTCTCGAGGTACGTCCCGTGCGTATCGCCGTCAGCCACGACTCCACGAAGATGCCCGGTGACGGCCGCGGCGGTGGGACCGGAACACGACCGACCAGAAAGTGATCGCCATGTCTGCGGATTCCAACAACGACTACTCGCACCTGTTGTCCCCCTTCCGGATCGGGCCGATGGAGCTGAAGAACCGTGTAGTGCTGCCACCGCACGCTTCTGCGATCGGCAACATCTTCGGCACGGACGAGGAAGCCGAGCGCAACCTCGCCTACTACGTCTCCCGCGCCCGGGGCGGTGCGGCGTGGTTCGACAGTCTCAGTGCGTGGGTTCCGAACACGGGAGTGATCCCGGGATTCGAACCGACGGGTGTCGGCGCGACCGTGCAGGGGCACTACAGCCTGCCGTTCTTCGTCGAACGGGTGCAGGCCTATTCGGATGCGCTGCATGCCGAGGGCGCGGTCGCCACGGGCCAGATGGTGCATCAGGGCGGCATGCCGCACGGTGCGTCGCCGGTGCTCAGCGCCCCGGTGGTCAACAACATTCCGCACCAACTCAACCGCGAGGAGATCGCGTACTTCGTCGGGCAGTACGAGTTCTGTGCCCGGCAAGCGCAGGCGGCCCGGCTGGACGGTGTCGAACTCCACATGAACCACGACGATCTGCTCGAGTACTTCCTCTCGCCGCTCACCAACAAGCGCGACGACGAGTACGGCGGGTCCATCGAGAATCGCTGTCGGTTCCCTGTCGAAGTGCTGCGCGCGATTCGAGACGTGATCGGTTCGTCGATGGTGATCGGCATCCGCCTCAACCTGCGTGAGGAGGTGCCCGGCGGCTACGACGTCGACGGAGCCATCGAGATCGCCCAGTACCTCGAGAGCACCGGCTTGGTCGACTATTTCCACGGTGTGGTCGGAAGCCCTTGGGGCAACCCGTCGTACATTCAGCCGCACTTCTTCGAGGCAGGCCAGTGGGCCGAGCTCGCAGGCCGGTTCAAGCGCGCGATCTCGCTGCCGGTCGTGCACACGGGCCGCATCAACCACCCGGATGTGGCCGAACGGATCCTCGCCGAGGGGCACGCCGACGTGGTGGGTATGGCTCGGGCGCACATCGCGGAGCCGGACATCATCGAGAAGACCCGCACCGGTCGAGTCGAGGAGATCCGGCCGTGTGTCGGTGGCAACGAATGCATCAGCCGACGCTACGTCGAGGGCTTGCCGTTCGGATGTGCCGTCAACCCGGTCACGAGTAACGAGGTCGACGGTCCGTGGCCGACGGTCACCGACCCCAAACGGGTACTCGTCGTCGGTGGTGGGCCTGCGGGGATGGAATTCGCGGCGCTGGCCCGCGAGAAGGGTCATGATGTCGAACTGTGGGAGTCGTCGAATGTGCTCGGTGGTCAACTGCGCACTGCGATCAATGCACCCACCTACGACATGTTCGAAAAGTACCTCGGTTGGCAGCAGCGCCGCCTCGAACGCGTCGGCGTCAAGATCGAATACGGCCGCACTGCAACGCAGCCCGAGATCGACGAGGCCGGTTTCGACGTGGTCGCGGTCGCGACCGGGTCGACCCGCCGAATCCCGGACATCCCGGGAGTGTACGGCGACAACGTTGCCGACATCCGCGACGTTCTCACCGGGGAGGCGAAGGTCGGCAAGCGCGTGCTGATCGTTGCACAGGACGATCACATGCCGCCGCTGTCGCTGGCGGACTACCTCACCGAGCGCGGCACCGAAGTCACCATCGTGTATGCGACGCAGGTGGCCGGTCAGCTGCTCGGGCGGTACATCGTGGGCGGAATCCTCGGCCGTCTCGACGAGAAGGGTGTGCAGTACCGCTTCATGGAGGACGTCGTGGAGATCACCCCGACGGGCGTGATCACCCGCAACGTCTATTCGGGTCGCACCTACGAGGTGGACGGCTTCGACAACGTCGTGCTCGCGTGCGGCGGGATCGGCGACGCAGGGCTGTACGAGAGCCTGAAGAACGGGCCTGCGGCGGCCGGCGACCGCGAAGTCCACATCCTCGGTGACGCCTACGCTCCGCGCCGGCTGGTGTTCGCCACTCGTCAGGCATACGCGCTGGCCAAGCTGGTCTGAGTGCAACGAGCGCCCGGCGACCGCGACCGGGACGCAGGATCGGTCCCTCCTTCCGTTCTCCGACGGAGAGAGGGGCCGATGCCTGTCCGGGGTGAGGCAGGCGGCTCTGTCGAATCCCTGCACGAGACGGCGTCGTCGAATCCCTGCACGAGACGGCGTCGGGATCGGTATCCGCAGCGAACCTCGGGGCGCGGGACGCGAGAACGCCGGGTGACCGCTGATGCGATCACCCGGCGGCGGTGGATCTGTGTCAGGACTGGAGGACGAACCCCTTGTAACCGGCGTTCCGGACTTCGTTCCAGGTCTCTTCGTAGAGCACGATGCCACCCGCGTACGGCATGAAGATCTGCGGTTTGCCCTCGATGTTCGCGCCCCGGTACCACGATCCCGACTCGCCCTGCGGCCACAGCGTCGTGTTGGCGATCTCCTCGACGGTCTCCACCCATGCCTCCTGAGCGTCCTCGGTGGCTTCGATCGTCGTGATTCCGTTGTCGCGCATGTGGTCCATCGTCTCGACGGTCCACTCGACGTGCTGCTCGATCGCCGTGACCATGTTGGCGAGTACGGACGGGCTGCCGACGTTGGCGATGATGAACATGTTGGGGAACCCCGCTGTACCCAGTCCCAGATGCGTCTTGGGGCCTTCGGACCATGCCTCGCTCAGCGGGCGGCCGCCGCGGCCTCGAATGTCCATCGAGGTGAATGCCCCGGTGAATGCGTCGAAACCGGTTGCCAGCACGATGGCGTCGAATTCGTACTCGGTCCCGTCGGCGAGGCGCATACCCTTCGCGGTGAAACCCTCGAGCTGCTTCTTGCGGAGGTCGACGAGTTCGACATTGTCGCGGTTGAACGTCTCGTACCAGTCGGTGCCGACGACGGGACGCTTGGCTCCCATCGGGTAACCGTACGGCTTGAGGCTGTCGGCCGTGTCCGGGTCGGTGACGATCTCGTCGATCTTGGAGCGGATGAAGTCGGAGACGGCATCGTTGGCCTGCTGATCGACCATGAGATCGGCGAAGGCACCCAGGAAGGCGATTCCGCCACCTTCCCAGCGCTTCTCGAACTCGGCGCGACGTTCTTCGTCGCTCACCTCGAACGCGGTCTTCGGGTTGTCGTCACGAATGCAGCCGGCAGGCACGGACCGTGCGAGACGGCGACGCTCACGGTAGCCGGCCTTGATGTCGGCGACGTACGCCGGATCGAGCTTGTGGTTGCGTGCGGGGATGACGAAGTTGGCGGTTCGCTGCAGCACGGTCAGCCGGCCGGCCTGCTTCGCGATCTCCGGAATGACCTGGACGCCCGACGAGCCGGTACCGACAGCTGCGACCTTCAGGCCCGAGAGATCCACACCGCCCTCGGGCCACGAACTGGTGCGGTAGACGGGCCCGGTGTAGTTCGCCAGGCCGGGCACGTCCACATCCTTCGGGACGGAGAGACATCCGACCGCCATCAGGCAGAACTTGGCGACATAGGTCTCGCCGGTATCGGTGCGCACGGTCCACTTCTGCGTATCGTCATCGAAATGTGCTTCGGTGACCGTCGTTTCGAGACGGATATCGCGCCGGAGGTCGAAGCGGTCGGCGACGTGCGAGAGGTACGCCTGCAGTTCGGGCTGCGAGGGATAACGCTCGGACCACTCCCATTCCTGCTCGAGGTCCTCGTCGAATCCGAACGAGTAGTCGTGGCTGTCGACGTCGCAGCGCGCGCCGGGGTAGCGATTCCAATGCCAGGTGCCACCGACTTCCTTGCCCTTGTCGAGCGCGATGGCGGTGTAGCCGTGCTTGCGCAGCTTCCACAAGAGGTAGAGACCGGCGAATCCGGCTCCGACCACGACTGCGTCGACTTCGGAAGGGGTGGAGTGTGCGGTGGCCGCGTGTACAGAGTTCATCTGGATGCCTTTCCTGGATGTCGGATGCGAAGGCGTGCGGTGAAGTTCGATCGAGGTTTGGGGTTCCGGATATGCGGGGCGTCGTGAGCCGGACGGGATTTGTGGCGCCCTCGCGATTCACCCTGTGATCGCCACCACATTATCAATGCATATGGATATAATCAATGGCGTTATCCGCTGTCGATCACCGGTCCGTACCGTCCCGGTTCGGTCGGCACCATCGCGCTCGGCGATCCGCCGAGAGGCAATCACAGGAGGAACCGTGTACCGACTCGTCGCTATCTACAACCACCCCGAGAATCCCGAGAAGTTCCTCGATCACTACGAGAACGTCCACGCAAAGCTCGCCCTCGACCAGAAGGGCATTCGGAATTTCGAATGGGGCGTGTGCAGCACGGCCGACGGGTCCACTCCCCCGCACTTCCTCGTCGCAATCTGCGACTGGGACAGCAGGGAAGCCATGCTCGAGGACATGGCGTCGCCCGCAGGCCAGAAGGGTGCGGCCGACCTCGAGAACTTCGCGCAGGCCGGCGTCTCGTTCGACTTCTACGAGATCAACAAGGGCATCTAGGCACGTGAATGCGGCTGTGGGGCAACAATTAACGATTGATGCCCCACAGCCGTGGCGAGCAGTGGCGCCGCCGTCAGGCGTCGAAACCGTCCATCTGCGGGGTCGTCAGAGCCGTGATCACACGTTCGGCGATCTTCCACCCCTCCGCCGTCCGTACGTACCGGTCGGTGTTCAGCGCGATCGCCTTGATCGCCGCACCGTTCTTCATCTCCGCCTCGGAGAAAACGTAATTGGTGCCGGTGGCGTTGTCGTCGTCCTGGAAATCGATGATGTGGTTGGTGATGATGTGGAACTGCTTCTCCACCGCCTCGGCGTCACGCTCGAAGAAGTCGAGCAGTTGCTCGTGGCCCTCGTAGCGGGTCAACCCGACCGCGCTGGCATCCCACGCGCCGTCCACGGAGAACGCGGACAACGTCTCCTTCGGATCGAACCGATCGAGACCACGCGCATACAGATGCGTGATCCGGGTGATCTCGGCGATGTCACCGCTTCTGTCGTTGATCGACATATCTTCTCCTGTCAGGGAATCAGGGAACGGAAGGCAACTCGATCTGTTCGAGATCTGCCTTGATCTGTAGAGCCAGGTACTTGTTGTAGACGCGGGCCATCGTCAGGTTGCCGCCGCTGATCCAGAAACCGTCGTGCCCGGACCGCCGCCACACCGATCGAATCTCGCCCTCGTCGTCGAGTCCCCACACGGGTCCGCACTTGTCTGCCACTGCGTTGCCCAGGACTCGGCGAGCGGTCTCGTGGATCCCGCGGAATCCGGTAGCGAGCACCACCGTATCGGCGGGAATCCGTCGGCCGTCGCTCAGTTCCAGACCACCCGGGGTGAAGCGCTCTACCGCCCCGGCGACCACTCCGATCTCGCCGTCCGCGATGAGCCTGGCCGCCCCCACATCGATGTAGTAGCCGCCGTTTCGGGTGAGGAACAGGTTCATCGCGCCCATATCGTCGTCACCGAGGTTGTGCCGGAACCCACGCGCAGTGAGTCCGTCGAGCATCTCCCGGTCACGTTCTGCCATGAGCGCCACCGCTTTTCGCAGACCTTGCTGCGCCGACGCATCGAACCGCGGGAACGACGCCCCGACGAGGTCGGCGAGCTCGGTGGGTGGCGAGTCCTCGCCGTATACGGGTTCGAGCATGACGTCGACCACCGTCGTGCCACCCACTACGTAGGTCGGCCCGCGCTGCACCAGTGTGACGTTCGCGCCCGAGTTGTACAGGTCCTGGGCGATGTCGTGACCGCTGTTGCCCGTCCCGATCACCACTACCGAAATGCCGGCGCGTGCCCGATCGGTGCTGTACTGACCCGAATGCAGCAGTTCGCCGCGGAATGTGTCGGTGCCCTCGATCTCCGGAACGAGCGGTTCGGTGCCGCTGAGTCCGGTGGCGAGCACCACGTGCCGAGGCCGGACGGTGCGGGTCCGCCCGCCGCGGTCCAGGCGGACCTCCCACGTTCCGTCGGCCGTGTCGTAGGTGCTCGACGCGACCTCGGTCCGGGGCCATACGTTCAACTCGAGTGCCTGCGCATACAGTTCGAGCCAATCGCCCATCTTGTCCTTCGGCGTGAAGACCGGCCAGGTGGGCGGAAACGGCATGAAGGGCAGATGATTCGCCCACACCGGATCGTGGAGCACGAGAGAGTCGTAACGGTTGCGCCAATTGTCGCCGACCCGGGCGTTCCGGTCGACGATGAGGGTCCGGATCCCGAGTGACGTCAGGTGCGCGGCGAGACCGAGACCCGAATGCCCGGCACCGATGACGAGAACATCCGGCTCGATGTCGTCGAAGTCGAGTTCGCGGGCCCGCTTCGCACCCCAGTGTTCGAGGGTGCGCTCATCGGGGGCGGGCGCCCCCTTCGGCCGTCGGCGTCCGATCGCCGGTTCGTGCCCCTTCAGGGCGTCGAGTTCGGTGAGCAGCGCGGTCGCCCGCCATGCTCCGTCTTCGCCGGGCGTCAGCCTCGCCACCGCACGGACACGGCCGAGGCGGGTGGTGAGACCGAACAGTATCTGTATCACCGGCCGGTCGGATTCGCCGGACAACAACGCCGGCGGAACCCGAGAGTCGAGTCCGAGGCCGGTGACGTCGAGGGTTCCCGCGGTAGTGATCATCGGTCCGATGGCGTCGGCGGCGTACAGACTGCGCAGGTCCCCGCTGAACGCGAGCAGGTCACGCCACCACGCGTCGACTGCGAATATTGTTGTGTAGGAGTCGGTGTCGCCCTCGCGCAGAATGCGCCCGAGTGTATCGAGCCACTGGTTCGCAATGAGGGGAAGGTCGGTTTCCGAGGCCATGATCTCTCTCTCGTCCTGAGCGGTCATCGAGTCGTGTACCCGGCGTCGACCTTCAGTTCGGTGCCCGTGACGTAGCGGGCTTCGTCGGAAGCGAGGAACAGCACGGCGTTGGAGATGTCGATCGGCTCGACCCACGGGACCGGTATGGCGTTGGTAGTCGCGAAAATCGGTGCCGCCTGTTCCTGCGTGGGATGTTCCACGTCCGGAAGGAACAACCGGAAGCACGACTCGTTGAGGATCATGTCGGTGGCAACGCCGGTGGGATGCACCGTGTTCACGCGGATTCCGTGTGGTCCCAGTTCCAGGGCCAGCGTGCGCATCAGGCCGACGACGGCGTGCTTGCTCGCCGTGTAGGGAGCGACATTGGGTGTGCCCTTGATGCCGGCCGACGAGCTGGTGATGATGATCGAGCCGCTGCCCTGTTCGACGAGTTGCGGGGTGACGGCCTTGCACGTGTGCCACACACCCTTGAGGTTGATGTCGAGCACATCGTCCCAATCGCTCTCGGTCACGAGGTGTGTGGGCTCGCCGAACAGGAAGATTCCCGCGTTGGCAACCACGGTGTCGATCCGGCCGAACTCGGCGATCCCCTCCTGAACCACCGCTGCGACCGCATCGAAGTCGCGGACGTCGGCGGTGCGGGCAAGGATCTTGCGTCCGCGGGACTCGACTTCACGCACTGTCTCGGCGAAATCGTCCTCGGTGGCGCTGGGATAGAACCGCTCGACGGTTTCGATGGTGCCGGCGATGTCGAGGGCGATGATGTCGGCACCTACCTCGGCGAGCCGGATGGCGTGGCTGCGGCCCTGCCCGCGCGCGGCTCCGGTGATGAAGGCGACCTTGTCTGCTACCCGTCCTGCCATGACTGCTCCTTCAGCGCGGACGGTGGAACTCCGATCCGCGGTAGGTGTTCCAGGTGGATGCCGACTCCGGATAATCGGCGTCGGAGTATCGAGTCTGTGGCCACCGAATCCGTTTGGTGGTACGGAAACTCGAGGCCATCGATTCGAAAGGTAGCGCATACATGAAGGACACGGAGCGTCTTTCGAACAACCACCGTCCGTCCACCTTCGTGTAGCGGTCGCGGTAGCGGAACGCGGTCAGCATGAGGGTGTCGTGCACGGCGAGTTCCGCGTGCCCCGTCATGATCCCGGTGGCCTGAGAATCGTCGAGGAGCGTGACGAGATGAATCTCGGGCGTGTGCAGCATCGTGTGGTAGCGGTCCATGCTGTCGACATAGAACGGTCGAATCTCGTCGCGGCCCTGTAATGCACGGCCCGCGACTTCGAAGACTCCGTCGTCGGTGAACATCGACAGTACGGATTCGATGTCGTGATCGTCGACGGCGAGTGCGTATCGTCCTGCAAGGTCCCGAATCTCGTCTTTCGCGACCAGTTTCGCGATAGCAGCGGAATCCTGTGCGGTGAGAGCGGACATTGTCATCGGCTGAGCTCCTGTGGTGGGAATGCGCTCGGGCCGGGGCAGAGCAAGGCTCCACCCCGGCCCGAATCGAATCCGTTGTGTCGTTGTCGAATCCGACAGGTGTTGCGGACTATTCGTCGTACATGATGACGCCGCGGATGTTCTTGCCCTCGCGCATGTCCTTGAACGCGGTGTTGATGTCCTCGAGCTTGTAGGTCTTGGTGATCAGTTCGTCGAGCTTGAACTCGCCTCGTCGGTACATGTCCGTGATGAGGGGGATGTCGCGACGCGCGGTGGTGGAACCGTACAGGGTGCCCTGCAACCGCTTGCCGGACATGGCGAAGGTGAACAGGTCGAAGGGAACGTCGCGCTGGGTGACGGGTGCCGCGGAGGTGAGCACCAGGGTGCCGCCGCGTCGCGTCATCTCCTGCGCCGGATTGAGGAGGTGACCGTAGGCGATGTCGACGGTGATGATGACGACGTCGGCGCCCTGACCGTTGGTGAGGTGGTCGACGACCTCGCGGCACTGGTCGAAGTTCTCGACGGTCTGGGTCGCACCGAATTGCTTGGCCATGTCGCGCTTGAACTCGACCGGGTCGATCGTGACGATGTTCTTCGCGCCCTTGTGGCGCGCTCCCTGAACGGCATTCATGCCGACGCCGCCGGTTCCGATGACGACGACGGTGTCGCCGAGCTGGATGTCCGCAGCGTAGACGGACGAGCCCCAGCCGGTGGGCACACCGCAGCCGATGAGCGCAGCCTTGTCGAGCGGGATGTCCTTGTCGATCTTGACGCACGAGTCGATGTTGACCACGACATACGGCGAGAAGGTGCCGAGGTAGGAGAAGGGGCCGACGCCCTGGCCGCGGGCGTGGATGCGGTGGGTGCCGTCGGGCGCGAATCCGCCGAGCACGCCGGCGCCGCGCTCACACATGTTGGACCTGCCGATGGTGCACATGCGGCAGCTGCCGCAGGAGGGCAGGAACGATAGAACGACGTGGTCACCGACCTCGAAACCGGTGACGTCGGGACCGAGTTCCTCGATGACCCCGGCACCTTCGTGTCCGCCGATGATCGGAGCCCAGTCGAGTGGGATGTCGCCGGTATCGACATGGTCGTCGCTGTGGCAGATGCCGGAGGCTGCCAGCTTGACGCGAACCTCACGGCTCTTCGGGGGATCGATCTCGATTTCCTCGACGCTCCAGCCGGACTTGGTGCCGGGCTCCCACAACAGTGCTCCGATGGTCTTCATGTCGTCTCCTCACGGTGAACGGGGAAGATGCGCGTGGCGTCGGTGCGGTACCGACGACTCCAGCGTCTGTGATCGTTATCACCATAACCATATGCATGAATAGACGCAATCGCTGGAGGGCATCATTTCTGATCCCGGCGTGTCCCCCGAGGGTGGCGTCTCGGGAGCCGCCCCGAAAAGAACTGGCCCGCACCGGATCACCGGTACGGGCCAGTTGTTGTCGGATGTCGTCCGAGGTGAGGTTCAGCCGCCGAGGGCCTGATTCCAGGGCAGAACCTGCTGCAGCACCTCAGGGAACTTGCGCTCGGCGTAACGCGCGTACTCCTTGATGTGATCACGCATGCGGTCTTCGGACAGGTCGGTGTCGTGATCGCTCAGTGCGTCGTAGATGCTGATGTGTGCCTTGAGTGTGGCCTTCCGCAGTGTTGCGGGGTGGTCGACCCCCATCACGGTTCCGCCGGTGATCCGCATGAGGGCGTCGGTCATGTAGCCGAAGAGAGCGTTGCCGGTGGACCAGGCGATGATGTCGTGGAACTGCTTGTTGGTCTCGAGGAACGTATCGATATCCGCCGTCTCCACGGACTGCTGCATCCGGTCGACGGAGTCCTTGAGTTCGAGCAGTTTGTCTTCGCCGATTCGTTCGGCGGCAAGGCGGCACACGACGGGTTCGAGCGCTGTCCGCGCCTCCACGATCGTGCTGAGCGAGGCATTCTGCAGTTGCATGAGCAGGATGATGGTGCTCGCAAGGTGGGATGCGTCGGGGTCCAGGAGAACCGGGCCGCCCTTCGGTCCGGGTTTGAAGGTGAGCATCCCCTGGAATTCGAGAAGGCGCAGTCCTTCGCGGAGGGTGCCGCGACCGATCTGGTACTCCTCCAGCATCGCCTTTTCCGGAGGCAGCAGATCTCCGGGTTGCAGGCCCTTCCGGGCGGTGTCGCGAACGATCTGCTGGGCGACGACCAGCGACGTCTTCGGACCTCTCGACATTGCGGTCACGGAACCCTCCTCAGCCTCTGACTCCCCGGTCTGGGTCGACGCGGAGGTCCACCTCGACGAAGCCGGTCGGCCCGCCGTACTCCGCATCGGCTGGGCGTCGACGTTAGCCGTTACGGAGAGTGCACAGACCCTATTGTGCACCCTAATGTGCACATTCATACTCACGATTTGTGTGATGCTCGTTATTCTGCAGGCGGGAACTGCGGCGCCCTCTTCTCCAGGAACGCTCGAGCTCCCTCGATCATGTCGTCGCTGCCGATGGCCTGCACCAGCATGCCGAGTCCGTTACTGAACGAATCGCGGGCGGAGTTCCACCACAGGTTCGAGTTGACCTTGGTGATCTCGAGGTAGCGCGGGCTGAGGAGTTCGAACTCGCGGCACAGCGACCGGACGTGGTCCTCGAGGATCTCGTCGTCGACCACCTCGTTGACGAGCCCCATCTCGTAGGCGCGCTCGGCCGGGTAGCGACGGCACAGCATCGAGAGTTCTTTCGCTCGCTTCTCTCCGATCTGCACGCCCATCACGTTCGTGGCGCCCGTAACAGGAGAGCTTCCGACCCGAGGGCCGGTCTGGCCGAATGTCGCCGAACGCGCGGCAACGGCGAGATCGCACGCGACCACGAGCTCGTTGCCGCCCCCCGCGGCTGCGCCGTTGACGGCCGCAACGACCGGGCGGGGGCACGAGCGGATCGCGTCGAACAGTGCCAGGGAGGATCGGTAGAGATGCCGAAGATCCGTGACGGTCGGTTCGCTCAGCTGGCCGAGGGAGCCGCCTGCGCAGAAGCTTCCGCCCGAGCCGGTGATGACGATCGAGCGGTACCGGTTGGCGTCGTGGAGTGCCTCGACGATCGTCGAGCACATGTCGGGATCGAAGGCGTTTCGCCGTTCGGGTCGATTGAGGCGTATCCACAGGCTCGAATCGATGGATTCGATCACGACGCTCGTGGTGGTGGCGGGGGTGCTCATCGCAGGTCCTTCGTTCGATGTCGCCCGTGCACGGGGCCTGGAAGGTGAAGCTTGTCCGGGACGTCCTCCTTCGGGTGGGAGACGTACCTTCACGTTATAATGGTTAGCATCATTTTCTCCATCAGGGAACTGTAGTGCGGGATTCGGCGGCGGTTGTCCACGACGGCCGCCGGTCCAGGAAGGGGCGCGATGCTCACGGGTCGGGCGCCGAAGGCCGCGATGGTGGTGGCGCAACAGATAATCAAGGACGCCGGCCGTGCGCATCTGTCCGCCGGTGATCTGCTCCCCTCGGAGCGGGCGATGCTCGAGCAGTACAGGATCGGCCGGGGAACATTGAGAGAGGCGCTGCGCCTGCTCGAATTCCAGGGCGTGATCGAACTCAGGCCCGGGCCCGGGGGCGGGCCGGTCATGACGGACCCCGACGCCTCGCACCTGGCCAGCTCGTTGATACTCCTCATGCAGCTCAACGATGCGCCGTTCGGTGTCATCGTCGAAGCCAGGGCCGCGCTCGAGCCGATGATCAGCCGGCTGGCGGCCGAGCGGATTTCGGCTCGGACCCTGGTGGAGCTCGGGGACAACGTCGACCGGATGCGCGGGTCTCTGAACGACCGGCACGAGTTTCTCGAAGCGAACAAGCGCTTCCACGATCTGATCGCATGGTCGTCGGGTAACCCGCTGTTCGGGTATCTGGCCGATTCGCTGCTGGGCATCATGGACGGCACAGCGATCGGAATCGATTACCCACCGCACCATCGTGAAGCCATCCTCGATGCCCACGCGCAGATCTACGAGGCGCTCGTGGCCCGAGATCCGATCGGATCGGAAAGGTGCATGCGCGAGCACATCGATGCCTACCGGCGCTATGCGGAGAGAAAGTATCCCGACCTGCTCGGCCAGGTGATCCCGTGGGACCGAACTCTGGGGTAGGTCCCGGGTCGGCGTGCTCCCGGGAGCGGCGCGAACAAGGCAGGGAAGGAACTCCGGTGAGGAGTTCCTTCCCTGTTTCGTCGTGGTCGCGCAGGTTCAGTCGGTGACGACCGAGATTGCTCGCTCCGGGCAGGACGCGGCGGCGTCGCGGGCGGCCTGTTCGTTCGCAATGTCGTCGCCCCCGGGGAGGACATACGCATGGCCGTCCTCGTCCCGCAGTGCGAACACCTGGGGCGAGGTCATGAAGCACAGCCCGTGGCCCTGGCAGTGATTCTCGTCTACGACAACCTTCATGGTTGCTCCTTCCATCGTGCGGGCATCTCGGAATGCCGTCTTGTTGAACTTTCGATCGGATGGCTGGGCTGGCGATGTGACCTACGCTACTCTAGCATCTGTTATAACCATTAGCAGAAGATCCCTGATTCAGAGCAGGAGGGTTCACGCGATGGAGAATCGCACCGGTTGCCCTGTCATCGATTTCGACCACAACTCGCAAGAGCATTCCGCCGATCCGGTGGCGTCGTACCGAAAGGTGCGTCAGAACGAGCGGGTCGCATGGACCGAAGCGCACGGTGGGTATTGGGTACTCGCCGACTACGACTCGGTCTTCGAGGCCGCACGCGATGACGAAACGTTCTCGTCTGCGCGGACGGAACATGGGGGAGAAGGGCTTTCGGTCGTAATCCCCAAGACGCCGATGCACTTCCACATTCCGATCGAGCTCGACCCGCCCGAGTTCCGCAAGTATCGAAAGATCGTCAACCCGATCACCGCTCCGGCCGCAGTCGAACGTATGAAGGCGCTCGTCGACCGGCACACGGCCGGCTTCATCGACAGTGTGATCGAGGATGGCCGCTGTGACCTCACGTCGGTCATCTCCGTGCCGTCCATCGTCACCGTGGACTGGCTCGGACTCGACCTGGCCGACTGGAAGCGCTATTCCCACGCGCACCACCAGGCACTGGCCGGTATTCCGGGAAGCGACGACTACCGGCACGCGATGGAGGTCGAATTCCCCTACCTGGGTGAGCGCATGCGCGAAACGATTCGAGCACGCCGCGAGAAGCCCACCGACGACATCATCAGCTATCTGGTGCAGCAGGAAGTGGACGGTCGTCCTCTCGACGACTTCGAGATGTATGCGATCGTGGATCTGCTGCTCGCCGGCGGCGTCGGCACCACCGCGTCGCTCGTGAGCCAGGCTCTGGTGTGGCTCGCCGAGCATCCATCCGTGCGGCAGCGACTCATCGACGACCCCAGCCTGATGGATCATGCTGTCGAAGAGTTTCTGCGCTACTTCTCTCCGACACAGGCGCTCGCCCGCACCGTCACCAAGGATGTCGAATTCCAGGGATGTCCCATGCGGAAGGGCGACCGCGTCCTTCTGTCGTGGTCGTCGGCGAACCGCGACGAGAAGTTGTTCGAGAACCCGGACGAGATCGACATCGACCGCTGGCCGAATCGGCACACTGCATTCGGAATCGGCGTACACCGTTGTGCAGGTTCACATCTCGGTCGTTACATGTCGAGGACTCTGATCAGTCAGATCCTGGAGAGGATGCCCGACTACGAGGTCGACTTCTCCGCGCTCGAGCGGTACCCGCACCAGGGCACCAACATGGGCTGGCAGCGGATCCCCGCGACGTACACGCCGGGGCCTCGGGTTCTGGCCGACTACACCCTCTACTGAGGGCTGCTGCACCGGAACGGCCGGAACGCATCTCCGTCCGTAGAGGAAATCGAACAGGCAGGGGAACGACGTGTTCGTCGGAAGAAGGATTCTGGTCGTCGGGGGTGGGCTCGCGGGATTGCGGGCGTGTGAGGCATTGCGCGCCGAAGGATTCGACGGCGAGATCGAATTGCTCTGTGGTGAAGAAGCGCCGCCGTACGATCGCCCGCCGTTGAGCAAGGCGGCCCTGGCCGAGCGGCGTGACACGACGTTCGACGTGGACTACGACGGCCTGGGGATCGGCGTCCGGCTCGGGGTCCGGGCGACGGGCTTGGACCGCGAGCGACGTCTCGTTCTCACCGAGGACGGAGCACATCCGTACGACGCTCTGATTATTGCCACCGGCGCCGCGCCGGTTGTCCTCCCCGGTTCGGGCCGGCAGCACGTGCTGCGGACCGCCGCCGATGCGGATATGCTACGTGCCGAGCTTCGGCCTGGAACCCGCCTGACGCTCGTCGGAGCCGGTTGGATCAACGCCGAGATTGCCACCACAGCAAACACTCTCGGATGTTCGGTGACGGTCCTCGAGGCGGCCCCCGCCCCATTGTGCGAACCGCTCGGGTTCCAAGTCGCGCAGCGCATGCTGCCGTGGTGGGACCGAACCGATCTACGGTGTGGCGTCGCGGTCGCCGAGATCACCGAGGGCGGACCGGTCCTCACGGACGGCACGCTCGTCGAATCCGACGTCGTCGTCATCGGTATCGGTGTCCGGCCGGATGTCGCGTGGCTCGCCGAATCCGGCCTCGCGGTCGACCGGGGAGTGGTCGTCGACGAGTCCCTCCGTACAGCCGATCCGGTGGTGTTCGCTGTCGGTGACGTCGCGGCGCGATGGTCGCCGCGTTATCGCAGCAGGATCGTCGGACAGCATTGGGACGACGCGCGGACGGGGCCGGCAACGATCGCTGCGGCTCTCCTCGGGCAGGACTCCGGATCCGTCTTCGACCCCGTCCCCTACTTCTGGAGCGATCAGTTCGGCCACAAGGTCCAATTCGTCGGGCACCGAAGCCCATCCGATCGGATGATCTTCCGTGAGGGCCGCGACGGAAAGTGGGGCGCGGCATGGATCGACGACTCCTCCAGACTGACCGCCCACCTGTCCGTCGACTCCCCCCGTCACATGGTGCAGGCCCGCATGGCGATCGACCGCGGTGTCGTCGTCGAGCCCGACGTGATCGGAGATCTGGACGTACCACTACAGCCGGCGGCCCTGCCCACGCCGTAAATACCTCGTCAATCATCGAGTCAGCCGCGCCCGCGCACGGCCGAGTGAGGAACGAAAAATGACTACAGCAACTCCGATTCGGTTGAAGAGCTACGACAAGTTGTTCATCGGTGGATCCTGGGTCGAGCCGTCGAGCAACGCCGTCATCGATGTGATCTCCCCGATCACGGGAGAAGTGATCGCGTCGGTGCCGGAGGCTCGCGAGGCGGATGTGGACCGGGCTGTCGCGGCAGCGCGCAAGGCATTCGACGAGGGACCCTGGCCCAGGATGACACCTGCCGAGCGCGCCGAAGTGCTCGTGCGTGTCGGCAACGAGGTCAAGAAGCGGATCCCCGCGATGGCCGAGGCATTCACCCTCGAACTGGGTGGTCCGGCGGCGATCTCGACTCTGTTCCATCAGAACGCGGTCGACATCTGGGACGACGCGGCGACCTTCCACGAGCGTTTCCCGTTCGAGGAGGAGCGAACCTGGAAGGACGGCCGCGGCAAGATCGTTCGCGAGCCCATCGGGGTCGTCGCCGTGGTCGTCCCGTGGAACGGTCCTGTCGCCACGGCGTCGTTGAAGATTTCCCCTGCGCTCGCGGCCGGGTGCACCGTGGTGCTCAAGCCCGCCCCCGAGGGACCGGTCACGACGATGATGCTCGCGGAGGCCCTCGAGGCCGCGGGTCTTCCGGAAGGCGTCATCAGTGTTCTCCCAGCCGGACGGGAGGTCGGTGATCATCTCGTCGGCCACCCCGACGTCGACAAGATCAGCTTCACCGGAAGCACCGCTGCCGGGCGCACGGTGATGACGCGGGCAGCGGAGAAGATCAAGCGTGTGACCCTCGAACTCGGAGGCAAGTCGGCCGCGATCATCGCCGACGACATCGAGCTCGAATCGTTCCTGCCCGGAATGGTCTTCGGTGGTATCGGGCACTCGGGTCAGGTCTGTGCAGCTCTGACCCGGATCCTCGTCCCTCGGGAGCGTCAGGACGAGGTCGTCGCGGCGATCGAGGCGGTCATGAAGAGCGTGAAGGTCGGTGACCCGCGGGACCCCGACACGTTCATCGGCCCCCTGGCGGCCGAGCGGCAGCAGAAGCGGGTGCTCGAGTACATCGAGATCGGTAAGCAGGAAGGTGCCCGGCTCGTCGTGGGCGGCGGCAAACCCGCCCACCTCGATCGCGGATGGTACGTCGAGCCGACGTTGTTCGCCGACGTCCGCAACGACATGCGCATCGCCCGGGAGGAGATCTTCGGCCCGGTCCTGGTGGTGATCCCGTTCGACTCGATCGACGAGGCCATCGCGATCGCCAACGATTCCGATTACGGTTTGTCCGGTGCGGTGTACGCGAAGGATCGGTCCCTGGCCGAGGACATCGCGCGGCGCGTCCGGACGGGCCAGATCTCGGTCAACGGCTATGCCATGTGCGTGGTGCAGCCGTTCGGCGGATACAAGCAGTCCGGTCTCGGCAGGGAGGGTGGAGTCGAGGGATTCGACGCCTTCTTCGAAACCAAGCTGATCCAGGAGTTCTGAGCCGGAATCCGGGCTGTCTCTGAGGAAAGGAACTGGGGTGGAATCGATTTCTGCTGATCTCGGCTACCGAGCCGAGAGATTGCTGTACGACTACGCCGCGGCGGTGGACACCGGCGATCTCGACGCCCTCCGGGGCCTGATCACCGACGACGTCACCATCGAGCAGAACGGCAAGTCGGACAACGGCCCCGACGAGTTCATCGGGGTGTACCGCGCCTTCGTCGAATCCCCGGCGGAGTTCTCGCGTCACCTGATCTCGAACGTCCGCGTCACACCCGGAGAGGGCGGACGTGTGAACGTCGAAGCGTACTTCGAGGCGACGGTGTGTGCTCCGGGCTCGAATCAGCGTCTCTACGGGCGGTATTCGGATGTCTACGTCGATCGTGGCGGGAACTTGCTCATCGAGCGGAAGGGCATCTCCGTCGACCGGATGATCGATCTGCCGGCAGGGGAGGTCGAGTACCAGCCGTACTGACCCTCGGACGAACAGGGAGGTTGTCCTCTGCGAGTCGATCGCAGTGGGACAACCTCCCTGTTCTGTATCCGGGTATGTGCGATGTCAGGGACGTCCGCCGTGGGTGGCGTTCACACGGGTCGCGAGCAGGCTCGCATCCCGGGTGTGACGTCGGGCCGCTTCCGACGAATTGGGCGCGGCGCAGGCGTAGAGCGTGTTGCCCTCGTGCCCGCCGAGCATGCACGCGAAGACTCCGGTGGGAAACCGGACTTCCTCGGTGATCCGGCCGCCTTCGACGACTCGAACGACGCGCCGGTTGAGTGCGTCGGCCACCCAGACGGCACCGCTGTTGTCGAGACCGATGCCGTCGGGTGCAACTGCGGCAGCGCTCATCGCGGCCTTGACCGAGTCGCGGGGCAGTTCCGGACCGAAGCTGGCCCACGTGCGCTGATTCGACAGGGAGCCATCGGATTCGATGTCGAACGCCGTCAGACGGTTCCCCATCGATTCCGCGACGACGAGAGTGCCGCCGGGCGTGATCACCATGCCGTTCGGGAAGAGCAGATCGTCGGCTTCGACGGAGAACGTGCCGTCGGGAGCGACCCGGACGAGATTGGCCGGCCGGATCGGGGTGTCGCGTTTGAATTCGAACCCGAAACTTCCGACATAGGCGGTGCCGTCGGCGGCAACGACCATGTCGTTGAGCTTGCCCGTGGCCACGGACGACAGGTCCGCGTGCACGACGATCTCGCCGTCGTCCTCGCGGCGCATGATGCATCCGGACTCCATCGCGGTGATGAGGAGTCGGCCGTCGGGAAGCCATCCGAGACCGGACGGTTCGTCGCCGGTCAGTGTTGCTTCGACGACCACGTCGCCGTCGTCACCGATCGAGATCACCTCGTGGCGATACAGATCCGAGACCCATACGCGACCCTCGTGCCAGCGGGGGCACTCCAGGAAGGCGCGGTCGGACACGATGGTGTCGATCGAGCCCTGTAGAGAGGTGTCCTGTTTTCCAGCGGTCATGTCG
The DNA here is from genome assembly GCF_048897285.1 of Rhodococcus sp. O3. NCBI lineage: Bacteria > Bacillati > Actinomycetota > Actinomycetes > Mycobacteriales > Nocardiaceae > Rhodococcus > Rhodococcus sp. O3. The sequence goes on along the minus strand of NZ_JBMBTE010000001.1, from coordinate 31,918 downwards.
GTGCCTTCCGTGTCGTGCGGGGAGTCCCGCGTGGAGCCCCCTATAACTAGACCAATCATATTCATGAATCAGGGGCCAGGGCAGCCCTTGGCGCATCTATTGCGACTAATGATGTTTATCGTTATGGTGATCTGTATCACTCGAGGACGGACCGCTCTTGCGGAGTCCTCCGCCACACGTTCATGTGATGTGCCGCAGCCCCTCTGAAGGAGTACTCATGGCCCTGGATTCCGCCACGTCCGCCTTCCTCGCCGAGATGGCGAAGGCAGGAGGACCCGCACTGCACGAGATGACGCCCCAGGAGGCGCGCGAGATGAGCGACGGCTTCATCGAGCTCGTCGGCGAGGGGCCCGAGATGGCGCGCGTCGAAAACGTCACCGTGACCTCGACGGACGGGCATGAGGTGCCGGTGCGGGTGCTCGTGCCTTCCGACGACGCACGTGGCTTCATCGTGTACCTGCACGGCGGTGGCTGGGTGGTCGGAAGCATCGACGGTTACGACACCCTCGGTCGTCAGCTCGCCGAGCGCACCGACTGCGCCGTCGCGATCGTCGACTACCGGCTCGCCCCCGAGCACAAGTTCCCCGCTGCCGCAGACGATTCGTGGGCGGTGCTGAAATGGGCGGCCGAAAACCGCGGCAGGTATGCGGCATCGGACGGTCCGCTCGTCGTCGCCGGTGACAGTGCGGGCGGTAACCTCTCTGCCGTCGTCGCGCAGCGAACCGTGCGAGAAGCCGGGCCGAAGATCGACCTGCAGGTGCTCGTGTACCCCGTCACCGACGACAACTTCGACAACGCCAGCTACCTCGATCCCGCGAACGAGCTGATGCTCACCGCGACATCGATGAAATGGTTCTGGGATCTGTACGTACCCGAGGTGGCCGACCGTGCGCGATGGGAGGCTGCCCCACTGAAGGCGAAGACCCTTGCCGGCGTGGCTCCGGCAGCGGTTCTCGTCTCGGAACACGATGTGCTGCACGACGAAGGGCGCGCCTACGCCCGCAAGCTGGCCGAATCGGGTGTTCCGGTGCGCGAGAAGATCTTCGCGGGGCAAATGCACGGATTCTTCCAGTTCGTCAACGTGCTGCCCGGCGCGAAGGAAGGCATGGACTACGTCGTCGACGCGGTCAACGATGTGGTCGACGGCAAGGGCATCGCCGACGCCGTTTCCGGCAAGGAGGCACGCGCATGAACACCACCGGGAACTCCGCCGAGTTCGATGCCGTCGTCGTCGGAGCCGGATTCTCCGGCATCTACATGGTGCACCGGTTGACCGAGATGGGCTTGTCCGTTGCAGCATTCGAAGCGGCGGACGGGGTCGGAGGCACATGGTTCTGGAATCGCTATCCCGGAGCCCGATGTGATTGCATCAGCATGGAATACGCCTACACCTTCTCGCCCCAGCTGATCGAGAAATGGGACTGGTCCGAACGGTACCCGTCGCAGCCGGAAATCCTGCGCTACCTCGAATTCGCCGCCGACGAACTCGACGTGAAGAAACTCTTCCGATTCCGGACGCGAGTGGAATCGGCGTCGTACGACGACCGAACCGACCGGTGGACCGTCACCACCGACGCCGGCGACACCGCGGTGGCCAAGTACTTCGTCACGGCGGTGGGTTGCCTGTCCACCTCGCAGACTCCTGACTTCCCCGGCATCGAGAAGTTCGGCGGGGCGACCTATCACACCGCCGACTGGCCGGAGGGCGGCATCGATTTCACCGGGAAGAAGGTCGGCGTCATCGGCACCGGCTCCTCGGGGGTCCAAGTCATCCCGCTCCTCGCCGAACAGGCCGCGAAGCTCACCGTGTTCCAGCGAACACCTGCATTCAGCCTCGACTGCGGGAACAGGCCGCTCACCGAGGCAGAGAAGCGGGACTTCAAGGAGAACATCGAGACCTTCAAGGCGGTCTCCAAGACCACCCCGTCGGGTCAGTACACCGACACCCTCGAAGTCAGCGCGCTCGATCACACCCACGCCCAGAGGTGGGCGGTCTACGAGGAGCGCTGGAACCGGCACCGCGCGATCGACCTGATCCAGGCCTATCCCGATTTGTTCAGCAACCGGGAAGCGAACGAGACGATCGCGGAGTTCTTCCGCAGCAAGATCCGCGCTGTCGTGAAGGACCCCGAACTCGCGGAGCGACTCTCGCCGCGTACCTATCCACTCGGCGCGAAGCGGATTACCCTGGATACGAACTATTTCCAGACCTACAACCGTGAGAACGTCGAGTTGGTGAACCTGCCCGAATCGCCGCTCGAGGAATTCACCGGCAAGGGGATCCGAGCCGGTGGTGTCGAGCACGAACTGGATGCCGTCGTGCTTGCCACCGGGTTCGACGCGATAACCGGTCCGCTGCTGAAGATGGACATCCGGGGTGTCGGTGGGCAGACGCTGAACGAGAAATGGCAGGACGGCCCCGTCACATATCTCGGGATCGCTGTGGACGGCTTCCCCAACATGTTCATGCTCACCGGGCCGGGAAGCCCGAACGTGCTCACGAACGTGGTGTGCGCGATCGAGCAGCACGTGGAGTGGGTGGGCAAGTGCATCACCGACCTCGAAGCGCGCGGCGCGCGCAGATTCGAGGCATTGGAACCGAGCACCGACGAGTGGACGCAGCTCAACAACGAGATGGCCACCCAAACCCTTTACCCGGAAGGGAATTCCTGGTACACGGGTGCGAACGTGCCCGGCAAACCACGGGTGATCATGTCCTACGTCGGCGGGCTCCACACCTACCGGGAGATCTGCGACGACGTGGCGGCCAACGGCTACCGCGGATTCGCGATCAAGTAGGAATCCTCGACCGTCCGGCACGCTTGCGCATGCAGAAGACAGCCGCACAGGCCAGGACCTGTGCGGCTGTCTTTGCGGTCGGAGGATGCGGAATCAACCGACCCACATCGGCGGGACGGGACGGTCGAAGGACAGTTCGGGATAGTCGTCGTCGGCGATCGGGGTGTGCAGGCGTCGCTCGACGTAGTCGTGGCCGTGGGACCGCATGTGACCGATGCACCGGACCGTGTATCCGACGCTGTCGGTTCGGGTCGTGTGGACCGGACGGAACAGGTTGGGGAATCCGTGCGCGGTGAGGTCGGATGCATCGAATGTGTTGTCGTCGCGACCCTTCAGCGGCACCTGCCCGTCGCCGTCGACGACGAGTTTCGCGCGGGCGACGATCTCGCTGTCGCGCCGGATCTCCCACCGGTTGTCGATCTCGTCGTACGAAGCCGATGTGGCGGTGTCGATTTCGAGAACCGACAGGTGGAGTTCGTTCCGCAGTCGGACGGCTGCGCGAAGGGACGCGAAGGAGCGCCCGACGACGGCCACATCGAATTCCGGGATGCAGGGGGGTCGGGAATCCGGCTGTGCCAGGAACATCGGGCGCTCCTTCGCTGGGTGTTGGTTCGGGACCGCGCGCGGGCAGGTAGGGCACTGCTGCCCGCGCGCGGCAGTCTGGGTTACTTCGTGTAGAAGGCGCTGACGTCGGAGTTTCCGATGAGATCCGGAACCGTCCAGCCGTCGAGGTCGTACTCGCCCATGAACTGCTCGGCGAAGCCCTTCATCGACGCGACGTCACCACGGCCTTCGGCGGCGAACAGCAGCTCGGCCTTGACGTTCTCGTGGTTGCCGGCGTAGTTCCGCTCGTACAGCTCGTGCCGGCCACCGAACTCGGAGCCGATCGAATCCCACAGGGCCTTCATGACCTTGACGCGATCGACGGCCTGGATGCCGTCGGAGCCGCGGACGTACTTGTCCAGGTACGGGCGCACGTCGGGATTCTGGAAGTCGGCGGCCGACGACGGCAGGTAGATCAGGCCCGAGGCGACGTCCTGTTCGATGATCTCCTTGATGCGGGGGTAGCCCTGCATCGCGAACATCCGGTAGGTCAGGCCGTACTCGAGCTTCGGGATGACGGTGTCGCCGATCCACGGTTCGGGGTTGTTGACCATGGCATCGCTGAGCGACCAGAACAGGTTCCGCCATCCGATGACCTCGCCGACCCGGGTCTGCACACCCCGGAAGCCGCCGGCGCCGGTCGCGTCGAGTGCCTTCATGAGCAGGCCGGCGATGAAGTCGAGTTTGACCGCGAGGCGCGTGCAGCCCTGCAGCGTGAAGCGCTGGAGGAATCCGGATCCGCCGAGGAAGTTGTTGATCTTCTCGACGTCTCCGTACATGAAGACGTTCTCCCAGGGCACGAGCACCTTGTCGAAGATGAAGATGGCATCGTTCTCGTCCATGCGCGAGGACAGCGGGTAGTCGAAGGGAGATCCGACGACGTTGGCGTTCTGCGAGTACGACGCGCGGGAGATGAGCTTGATGCCGGGCGCGTCCATCGGCACCGTGCAGATCAGGGCGAATTCCTTCTTCTTGATCGGCAGGCCGTAGTGGGCGATGAAGTTGTAGTTCGTGATCGCCGAGCCGGTCGCGACGACTTTGGCGCCCGAGACGATAAGGCCGGCGTCGGTCTCCTTCTCGACCTTCATGAACACGTCGCCGACCTCGTCCGGCGGCAGCGACCGGTCCACCGGCGGGTTGATGATCGCGTGGTTCCAGTACAGAACCTTCTCCTGCGATTCCCGGTACCACCGCTTCGCGTTGTCCTGGAACGGCGAGTAGAACTCGTCGTTGGCGCCGAGAGTGCCGAGGAACGAGGCCTTGTAGTCGGGGCTGCGGCCCATCCAGCCGTAGGTCAGGCGTGCCCACGTGGCGATGGCATCGCGGTCGGCGCGCAGGTCGTCGGCCGACTTGGGGGTGCGGAAGAACGGCATCGTGACGCCACCGCTGCCGGTGTCGGTGGGGGTGGTGAGCTTGTCGACGTGCTCACCGGTGTGCATCGCGTCGTACAGGCGGGCGGTCATGCGGATGGAGTTGCGGAAGGCGGGATGCTCGGTGAAGTTCTTCACCCGCTCTCCGTGCAGGTAGATCTCGCGGCCGTCCTTGATCGACTCGATGTACTCGTCCCCCGTCATCGGCCGGCTCGCGAAGTTCTTCTGCTCGTTCGCTGCGCAGTCGGCGGCGACGTTGACCTTGGAGCGGTCGACCGTGTCGGTGGGGCGGGGTTCGGTCGTGGTCATGTCATCTCTCCTGGTGACGGGGAAGGTGATGAAGAAGGGGGAGTGGTGGTCGGATCACGCGGTGGGGACGGCGATGCGCATGGGCGTGAACCGGGTGGATGCGTCGAACCATCCGCTGTGCGGGTCGTCGAGCGATCCGTTCCACGCGGCGGACGCGCTGGGTGTGCCGAGATCGTGGAAGGTGCTGCGGTAGAACAGAAGTGGTTGTGCGTCGGCGCGGGCTGTGGCGTCGACGATCTCGCCGATGTAGATGATGTGGTCGCCGCCGTCGTAGTCGCGCCACGGCACGCACGAGAGGGTGGCCGCGGTGCCGGCGAGGATCGGAGCGGTCGGGCCCTGCTCCCACACGGGTTCGGGGGACTGTGGGCGCCCCGCGAAGTGCAGGGCGGTGTCGATCTGGTCGTCCGCGAGGATGTTCACCGCGAACGGTGCACCGGACAGGAAGCGGCACGCCTTCGACGTGCGCGTCAGGGTGACCTGGCACAGTCGCGGTTCGAGCGAGACCGCGGTGAATGCGGTGACGGTGGCACCGTGGGGGGTGCCCTCGTGGTTGTGGCAGGTGATGACGGTGACGCCACTTGCAAACTGCCCGAAGATGTTTCGAAGCTCTCGCTGGTCCATCTCGGAGGCCCTTCCGGTCGATCCGTCGTGGTGTGATCCAGACCATATGCCGGAGGGGAGGGGGCCTGCGATCCGCTGAGCGCGGCCGTTATCCACCTTGCGCGGTGAAGTGACCGGCGGCCTTGTTTGCGGCGGGTAGTGTTGCCGGTCACACTGGGACCAAAGCCCCGAAACGTGAGCCGAGGAGGGTGAATGCGCACCGATGACGTGCAGATTCCCGACAATTGGGATGAAGCGGAAGTGGTGGTATCGGACGCCTACTTCCCGCATTCGCTGCGTCCGGTCGATTCCGTCACCGCGCCGAAGGTGACCTTGCGCAAGGTCGATCTCGGCCCGCTACGGCTCGCCCGCGTCGGCTGGGGCGCGGAGGTGTCGCTCGAGTCCGATCACCCTGGTGCATACGCCGTGAACATCCCTCTAGCTGGGCAGATCGAGTCGGTGAGCGAGGGGCGAGAGGTCGTTTCCCCGCACGGTTACGCCACGGTTTTCCGTCCCGACACCGCGGCAGCGATCACGCGATGGACGGCGAACTGCGAGATCGTCGGGATCAAGCTCGACCGGGACTACCTGCACCGGGAGATGGCTCGCGTGCTCGGCCGGCCCGGACTGCAGCTGCCTCCTCAGGCGGACCTGACGACCGACGCCGGGAAGAACTGGCTGTCGATGCTCGGGGCGATGGTCGGAAACCTCGAATCGGGCGCCTCACCCTGGAACAATCCGCTGGTCGCCGACCAGTTGTCCGGGGCGATCATCTCGGCTTTCGTCCTCGCCGTCATGCAGGAGACCGACCCCGGTGCGGTCGCGCGACCGCGCATCATCAAGCGGGTTCTGGACCGATTGCACGACGATCCGTCCCTGGCCTGGACCAGCGCCGACATGGCCGAGGTTGCCGGGGTCAGCGTTCGCCGGCTGCAGGAGGGCTTCCGCGAGTACGTCGGGGTCTGCCCCCGCGAATACCTGCTCGACCTGCGCCTCGAGCGCATCCACACGGAACTTTCCGAGGCCGATCGGGGCGCGGTCTGCGTCACCGACGTCGCACTCAAGTGGGGTATCACCCATACGGGCCGGTTCGCCGCCGCCTACCGGCGCAAGTACGGCGTCGCGCCGTCCGAGACGCTGCGTTCCTGAGCGAGTCGTTGCAGGGCCGACCCCGAGTACCGAGAGGTCGGTGATGACGGGTCGCCGGTGTCGTTGACCCGGACGGTTTTTCGCAAGGTCAGCAGGGTCCGGCGGTCGACAGGACGGGACTCGCTGCGGCACTGGCGAGTTCGGCGGGACGGAAGTCGGGCCGTCGGCGAAGTCCTGGTCGGTGCCTCGGGCATCTCCCTGGTTCCGGCTAGGCATCGACTCTCTCACCTGCGGATTTGCAGCGCGTGTCTCGACATGTGGTTGACAACCGATGTGACAGCGCGCACAGTATCCAACGTACGCATTGCGCGCCGTTGTTCGCAGAGCGTATTTCGCCTCGGGCCACAGGCCAGCCCCCTGCAAAGCCCCCCCAACAACTTTCGCGACTTTCGCGTCAGACCAGTTCGACCTCACGAGGAGTGTCCATGACCACCACGGAGAACCCCACCGCCTTCGGCTCGGGCAATGCCGCCACCGACAAGTTCAAGGGCGAGCGCGTCACGTCCGACACCTCGGTCGAGCGCGCCGGCGCGATCATCCAGGATGTTCTGAAGGCCCTCACCGACGTCGTCCACAAGCACCAGGTGACGTACGACGAGTACCGCGTCCTCAAGCAGTGGCTCATCGACGTCGGCGAGTACGGTGAATGGCCGCTGTGGCTCGACGTGTACCTCGAGCACGAGGTCGAGGCCGTGCACTACGAGCGCAACAACTTCTCGGGCACCAAGGGCAGCATCGAAGGCCCGTACTACGTCGAGAACTCCCCGAAGCTCCCGTCCAAGTGCACGATGCCGATGCGCGAGAAGGATGCTGCGGCACCATCTCTGATCTTCAAGGGTCAGGTCACCGATCTCGAGGGTAAGGGTCTGCCCGGCGCCACGGTGGAACTCTGGCACGCCGACGAGGACGGTTTCTACTCCCAGTTCGCTCCCGGCATCCCCGAGTGGAACCTGCGCGGCACGATCGTCTGTGACGACGAGGGCTTCTTCGAGATCACCACGCTCAAGCCCGCGCCGTACCAGATCCCGGCCGACGGACCGACCGGTTGGTTCATCAACTCCTACGGCGGTCACCCGTGGCGCCCGGCCCACCTGCACCTGATGGTCAAGGGTGCCGGACACCGTTCGATCACCACCCAGCTCTACTTCAAGGGTGGCGACTGGGTCGACAGCGACGTCGCCTCCGCGACGAAGCCGGAGCTCATCCTGGACCCGAAGCTGAACGCCGACGGGGTCGCCGAGGTTACCTACAACTTCGCGCTCGACCCCGAGGCCTGACCGGCCCCCGCCCCTCGTGCGTGGTTTCGGTAGCACCCGCTACCGAAACCACGCACGAGCGCGAATCCACCGGCAACCGACCCGAATGCGAGTTCCCTCGATGTCCGACACGGACCTGAAGATCGTCTCCGTCGAGACCACGATTCTCGACGTCCCGCTGATCCGCCCCCACAAGTTCGCGACCACGACCGCCGAGGCGCAGCCGATCCTGCTCGTCGCCGTCACCACCGCCGGCGGCGTCACCGGCTACGGCGAAGGCGTCGTGCCCGGCGGACCGTGGTGGGGAGGCGAATCGGTCGAGACGATGAAGGCCATCGTCGACCGCTACATCGGCCCGTACATCACCGGCCGCGGCGTCGACGACATCACCGGCATCATGGTCGATCTCGAACGCATCGTCGCCAACGCGCGATTCGCGAAGGCCGCCGTCGACGTCGCGTTGCACGACGCGTGGGCGCGCAGCCTCGGCGTCCCGGTGCACACGCTGCTCGGCGGAGCGTTCCGCACCGGCGTCGACGTACGCTGGGCTCTCGGCGCCGCTCCCCTCGAGGAGATCGTCGAGGAGGTCACCCACAAGATGGAGCAGCGCTTGAACTTCTCCTTCAAGCTCAAGATGGGTGCGCTCGACCCGGCGGTCGACACCGAACGCGTCGTCAAGGTCGTCGAGGCGTTCGACGGCAAGGTCGGATTCAGCATCGACGTCAATGCCCGGTGGGATCGCTTCACCGCACTCCGTCACGTGCCGGAACTGGTCGACGGTGGGGTCGAGCTCATCGAACAGCCCACCCCCGCAGAGCAACTCGACGTTCTCGCCGAGATCAACCGGAGGGTCGCGGCACCGGTCATGGCCGACGAATCCGTGCAGACCCCGCACGACGCATACGAAGTGGCCAAGCGCGGCGCCGCCGACGTCATCGCACTCAAGACGACGAAATGCGGTGGGTTGCAACGCAGTAAGCAGGTCGTCGCGGTCGCGAAGGCCGCCGGGCTCCGCTGCCACGGCGCCACCTCGATCGAAGGACCGATCGGCACCGCCGCGTCCGTCCACTTCGCGTGCGCCGAACCCGGCATCGACTACGGGTCCGAACTGTTCGGTCCGCAGTTGTTCGCCGTCGAGTTGCTGCAGACGCCGCTCGACTACTCCGACGGTCAGGTGCACCTCCCGCAGGGGCCCGGCCTCGGCGTCGAACTCGACATGGATGTCGTCAAGCACCTCGCCCGAGACTGACCCGACCGACCCCACCCAGATCAGACAAGCCCGGATCAGGAGAACCGACCATGGCGCTGTTCCACGTTCGCATGGACGTCGACATCCCCCGCGACCTCGACCCCGAGGTCCGCGCCGACACCATCGCGAAGGAGAAGGCGTACAGCCAGGAACTGCAGCGCAAGGGCAAGTGGCCGCACATCTGGCGCATCGTCGGTCAGTACAGCAACATCAGCATCTTCGACGTGGACTCGGCGGACGAACTGCACGAGATCCTGTGGAACCTTCCGCTGTTCCCCTTCATGAAGATCGAAATCATGCCGTTGACCAGGCACGGATCGGACATCAAGGAGTAAACACGCGCCGACGGTCCATACTCGGGGTATGAGTCTGCCGCTCCGAGACGTCTACGAACAGCCGACCCTCGCGGATCTGCTGCCGTCGGTGCTCGCATCCGCGGGCGTGGCCGGGGAACGCAACCGGCTCGAACTGACCGAGTGCGCCCGCACCGTCGTGCTGCTCGTCGACGGAATGGGCTGGAATCTGCTGCAACGCAACAGCAGTGCCGCACCGTTCCTGACCGGGATGACGGGGGAGCCGATCCGCGCGGGATTCCCCACGACCACCGCGGTGAGCCTCGCGTCGCTGGGAACCGGCCTGCCCTCGGGGCGGCACGGCGTCACCGGATACCAGGCGTACCTGCGCGAGATCGACAGCCCGTTCAACTGGTTGCGCTGGACACTCGCCGGCACCGCTATCGACCAGCGCACCCAGCTCGTCCCGGAACTCGTGCAGGCGCACCCGACCGTCTTCGAACGCGCCGAGCGGGGAGGTATCGCCGTCACCACCGTCGTCCCGCGGACGTTCGAAGGCAGCGGACTGACCCGTGCCGTGCTGCGCGGCGGCAGGTTCGTCGGTGTCTCCGCCTACGGCGACCTGCTCGCCCGGATCGTCACCGCCGTCGGTTCCGCCGAACGCACCCTCGTCTACGGCTATCTGGGTGAGGTCGACACCCTCGGCCATCTCTACGGTCCGGAGTCCCCGGCGTGGCTCGCGCAGCTCACCGTCGTCGACCGGTTCGTCGAACAACTCGCCGACGCGCTACCGGACGGAACACGACTCGTCGTCATCGCCGACCACGGAATGGTCGACACCACCCGAGGCCGGCGCTTCGACTACGACCACTGCGACGGCCTGTCCGAGGACGTCGCCTACATCGCCGGGGAACCCCGCTGCCGCCACATCCATACCGAACGGCCCGACGCGGTCCTCGAACGCTGGCGCAACGAACTCGGCGACGAGATGTGGGTCGGCACCCGCGACGACGTGCTCGCCGCCGGGCTCTTCGGGCCGGAACCGTCCCCGGACGCGGCGAGCCGCGTCGGCGACATCGTCGCGATCGGCCGCGGCGAATCGTCGGTGATCCGCACCGACGGGGAACTCGTCATGGCGCGGATGCCCGGCCAGCACGGCGCGCTCACCGACGACGAACTGCTGATTCCGTTGCTGTCGCTGGATCCGATCCGCCTGCACACGTGATGATCCGGGCGACGCCGAGGGTCGATCTGTGAGCGACAGTACGTCGCCGGAGCCGTCGTACCCGACTTATCGTGGCGTACATGCGCACCCACGGAGCGACGGTCTGGCACTGGTCGATCAGCGTGAAGGCCTGGCTGATCTTCTGGTTCGCCCGGATCCTCATCAAGCCGATCATGACCTGGTGGCCCGCCACCGACCGCGGTATCTCCGTCTTGAGCAGGCTCGACCGGCAGGTCGACAAGCTGCTGCCCCGGCCTCGCGGCGTCGACATCGACCCGGTGACCCTCGGTGGAGTTCCCAGCGAACGGATCGAGCCGCCGCGTCCCGCCACCGACTCCCTCGCCGGCGCGACGATCCTGTACTTCCACGGCGGTGCATTCGTGTTCTGCGGACTCGCGACGCATCGCACGGTGTGTTCGCTGCTCGCCGCCAAGTCGGGCGTGCCCGTCTACTCCGCCGCCTACCGGCAGTTGCCGGACGGATCGATCGGCACGTCCGTGATGGATGCGATGGCCGCGTACACCGCGGTTCTTTCGGTCGCCGAGGATCCGAACCGCGTCATCGTCGCCGGTGACTCCGCCGGCGGTTATCTCGCGATGAAGGTCGCGGAGATCGCGGCGCTGCGCGGCATGACACGACCGGCCGCCGTCATCGGTTTCTCGCCGCTGCTCAACCTGAACCTCGAATCCCACGACCCCGACTACATGAAGCGCGACGCGTACCTGCCGATGCGGCAGCTCGAGAAGCTGCGCGACAAGTGGCTCGACGGTCCGGACCACATCGAGGGCGCCCAATCGCCGGTCGACGCCGACCCCACGCTGTTCCCGCCGGTGTTCTTCTCCGTCGCCGAATACGAGATCACCCGGCCCGACGTCGAGATCGTCACCGAAGCGATCGAACGGACCGGGCGTCCGATCGAAACCCACATCTGGGCAGGTCAGGTCCACGCGTTCCCGGTGATCGGCCAGACGTTGCCGGAGGCCCGCGCGCTGCTCGACCTCAGCATCGACTTCGCGCGCCGGTCCGTCGCCACCGATGCCACTGAGGGAAGCAGCCGCACCGCGTAGGTGCGGCTTCGCCGCCGGTGTGTACTTCTGGCGGCTCCCACCGCCGGAAAGGCACACCGGCGGCTACGCCGCCAGGCGCGGTTTCAGCCACTCGGTGAGGTCGTCGAGGACCTTCTCCTTCTCGTATTCGTTGAAGACCTCGTGGTACAGGCCGTCGTACATCTTCAGCGTGACGTCGTCCGAGCCGGCGAGGTCCGCGACCAACCGGCTGCCCGACGGATCGGTGAGTTTGTCCTCGGTGCCGTGCTGCAGCAGCACCGGCACCGTCAGCGAAGGCAGGCGCTTCGGATACGACTGCTCGCTGAGAACGAGGGCACGGACGACGCCCGCAGGGACCAGTCCGTGGTGCACGAGCGGATCGGCCTCGTACGCGGCGACGACCGCCGGGTCGCGGGACACGTGCTTGCTGTCGAGTTTCTGCACCGGCAGGTCCGGCAGGAACCGGCCGATCAGTTTGCCGGCCTCGACGACCACCCCGGGCGTGCCCGCGGTGACGACGACCGCGGGACCGGACAGCGCCAGCGCGGTCAGTTCCCCCGGATGGTCGAGCGCATAGCTCAGGGCGATCGCACCGCCCATCGAGTGCCCGAGCAGGAACCGGGGCAGCCCGGGATGCGCCTCGTCGGCGATGGCGAACAGCCGGGCGATGTCGTCGGTGTACTCGGTCATCTCCCTCAGGTGCAGGCGCTTGCCGCCGGACCGTCCGTGACCGCGATGGTCGGGGGCATAGACGACGAGCCCGATCTCGGTGAGCCGCTCGGCGACGTGGTCGTACCGCCGGGCATGCTCGCCGAGGCCGTGGCACAACACCAGGACGCCGCGGGGATCGCCGTCGGGCGACCAGATGTCGTAGACGATCCGCGTCGCGGACCCGCCGGTGAACGAGGACTCGGAGTGCTGCATGGCGTCTCCCTGCCGTGGACTCGACGTGCGTGACGACCGCATCCTTCCACGAGACGCCGCGATGTGTGCCCCGTACCGGTGACCGGGCCGACGGGAGGAGGGGCCGGGCGGAAAATGCGTGGCTCGAGACCCGTCCTCGGTGGGAGCCTGGTATTCGTGACTTCCCTCGAATCGACGACCGTGGATGCACGGCGCCTGCGTGCGTTCGCCCCGCTGCGCCGCCGCGACTACCGGCTGTTGATCGCGGCGGTCGCGTTGTCGTTGTTCGCCAGCGGCATGTGGACCGTGGTGATGGTCTTTCAGGTTCTGGCGCTTGTGGATTCACCGACCGCGCTGTCCGCGGTCGCGGCCTGTTTCAGCGGCGGCCTGATCGCGTTCGCGCTCGTCGGTGGTGTCGCGGCGGACCGCCTGTCCAAACGCGCGATCCTGGTGACGGTCCAGGGCGCGAGCCTGGTCGCGGTCGCGGTGGTCGCCGTGCTCGGAACGGCGGGCGCGCTCGCCCTGTGGCACATGGCCCTCGCGTCCGTCGTGCTCGGCGCCGGCGTCGCCTTCTTCTTCCCGGCGTACAGCGCCTATCTGCCCAGCGTGCTGCCCGCGGACGAGTTGCTCGCCGCGAACGGGCTCGAAGGCGCGTTGCGGCCGACGCTGCAGCAGGCGCTGGGTCCGGCCGTGGCGGGCATGGTGGTCGGTGCGTTCGTGCCGGCCACGGGCGCCTTCGTCGTGTCCGTCGCCTTTGCCGCGGCGATGGTCCTGCTGCTGTTCGTGCGGCCGCTTCCGGTGTCCCCGTCGGAGTCGTCGGCACCGGCGGCCCACTCGAACGTGTTCGCCGATCTTCGCGAGGGCTTCGCGTTCACCGTGAGGACCCCGTGGCTGCTGTGGACCTTGCTGTTCGCGTGCCTGATGGTGCTCGTGGTCATGGGACCGATCGAGGTGTTGTTGCCGTTCCTGGTCCGCGACAACTTCGCCGACGGGGAACGGGCCTTCGGTCTGCTTCTGACCGCGTTCGGGGCCGGGGGAGCGATCGGCTCGCTCGCGGTGTCGGCGGGACGTCTGCCGCGCAGGTACCTGACCGTGATGGTGTTGTGCTGGGGTCTCGGGTCGGTGCCGTTCGCGGTGCTCGGATACACCTCGTCGTTCTGGGTGATGGCGACCGCGCTGTTCGTCGTCGGGCTCACCGACGGTGCCGGAATGGTCATCTGGGGCACGTTGCTGCAGCGCCGCGTGCCCGGGGAACTGCTCGGTCGCGTTTCGAGCCTCGACTTCTTCGTCTCGCTCGCGCTGATGCCGGTGTCGGTCGCGCTGGCCGGGCCGCTCGCGACGGTGGTGCCGGTTCCGGTGATCTTCGTCGTCGTGGGCACGGTTCCGCTGGTCCTCGCGCTGGTCGCGTTGACCGTGGGGCGCATGCCGGCCGACGAGATCGCCCACCCGCTCGACGTCGTCGAACGGGTCGACACACGCCCCTAATCCGAGGGCACGATCGATCCGGCCAGGGCCTGCATGAGGTGGTCGAATTCGCGGCTGCGGGTCGCGCCGGCGCGCACGACCGCGCACACGGGCACGCGCAACCGTTGCCGGGCTTCGCTCATGATCCGCAGTCCGGTGCGGGGCGTCGCATCGACGGTGCCCGCGTACAGCACCGTCCACGCCCGCGGATTGGTGAGGACCTCGAGCGTCGCGGTGTGGTCGCTCGCGATGGCGGGACCGAGCTGGACGCGGCGCCCGACCTCGAGGAAGGCGTTCTCGACGACCCGGTGGATGAGGATCTGGCTGTGCCGCGGGGGCAGCAGCAGCGGATAGTGCGCGAGGTCGCGCAGATCGACGGTCGAGAACGCGGACAGCGGATGCTGGCTGGAGGTGACGATGACGAGGTCCTCGACGCCCAGTTCGATCGCCTCGAGTTCCGGCCGGTCGATGTCGCCGCGGATGAGGGCGAGATCGGCGTCGCCGGCCGCCACCGCGTCCACGCGGTCCGCGAAGTCCCGGATGACGAACTCGATGTCGAGGTTGGGGTGCTGCTCGCGGACCCGGGAGATCGCATCGAGGCTCTGCGCGGCGAAGCTCATGTTCGCGCTGATCCGGATGCGGTCGCGGGGCGGCCTGCCCACCTCGAGGGCGCGTGCCTCGAGGGCGAGGACCTCGGCGGCGATCGGCATGAGGCGGCGGCCCGCGTCGGTGAGCCGGACGACGCGAGTGGACCGCTCGAACAGGCTCGTTCCCAGCTCGTTCTCGAGCTTCGCGATCTGGTGGCTGATCGCCGACTGCGAGATGAAGCAGCGCTGAGCGGCCCGCGAGAAGCTCGACTCCTCTCCGACGGCCACGAAGTACCGCAGTTGCCGGAAGTCCATCGCCCTCCTATTTATGAGCAAACCAGATAACAGTATTTCGAATCTCCCAGGTTAGTGGACCGGACCCCCGCGAGATACATACGGTGGGACTCATACATCGATTTGAGTCGACTTCAATGTGGAGGTCTTGGCAGGTTATGGGCGATGCAGATTTCGATCGGACGGATGTCGTCATCGTGGGTTCGGGCTTCGGTGCCCTCGCGGCCGCGAAGAAGCTCGGCAAGGCGGGCACCCCGTTCGTCCTGATCTCCGAGACCACCGAGCATCTCTTCCAGCCGCTGCTGTACCAGGTCGCCACGGGTGTCATCTCGCCCGGTGAGATCGCCCCCTCGGTCCGCGCGATCCTCGCCAAGTATCCCAACGCCGACGTTCGGCTCGGTCGCGTCGTCGACGTCGACCCCGACGCGAACACCGTCGTCTACGAGGCCGCCGGCAAGCGGCACACCCTCGGCTACAAGCACCTCGTCGCCGCGACCGGCGCCCGTCAGGCCTACTTCGGCCGCGACGAGTTCGCCGATCTGACGTACGCCCTCAAGACGGTCGACGACGCCGAGAAGCTGCGCCGCCAGATCATCCGGTGCTTCGAGGAAGCGCACATCACCTCCGACCCGGAGCTCCGCAAGAACCTGCTCAGCTTCATCGTCGTGGGCGCAGGCCCGACCGGCGTCGAGCTGGCCGGTCAGATCAAGGAGCTTGCGCAGCGCTACTTCGCGGAGTCGATCGGCAACATCAATGCCGACGACGTCACCGTCACCCTCGTCGAGGGCGCGGACAAGGTGCTCCCGCCGTTCGGTGGCAAGCTCAGCGACTACTCGAAGGAATCGCTCGAGAAGGCCGGTGTCGACGTCGTGCTCAACACGATGGTCACCGACATCGACGAGCACGGCGCGACCCTGACGACGCCGTCGACCGAGGAAACGCGCCGGCTCACCGCCGAGACGATCATCTGGTCGGCCGGTATCCAGGCCAACGACTTCGCCGACGTGCTCGCCGAGCGCACCGGCTGCGACACCGTCCGCGGTGGCCGGCTGCTCGTCGACAACGACTTCACCGTCGGCCGCGCGGACAACATCTACGCGATCGGCGACATGGTCACGCTCGACAATCTGCCCGCGCAGTCGCCGTTCGCGATGCAGGGTGGCCGCCACGTCGCGAAGATGATCCTCGGCAAGATCCCCGCCGGCACTCCGTTCCAGTACCGGGACAAGGGCAGCATGGCGATCATCAACCGCTTCCGCGCGATCACCCGCGTCGGCAAGATCGAGCTCACCGGCTTCATCGCGTGGGTTCTGTGGCTCGCGGTCCACCTCGTCTACCTGGTGGGCTTCCGCAACCGCTACATCGCGGTGATGTCGTGGTGCGGTTCGTTCCTCGGTCGCCGGCGTCCGCACTTCTACTACGCGCAGACCGCCGAGCCGGTTCCGGCCGTGAACCAAGCGGCCGCGGAGGTGGAGGAACCGGTGGTCGCGGATGCGCCGGACGACGAACGCGAACCCGCCCCGGCCATCGCCTGACCGAGACCCACCGCCTGACCGAGACCCACCGCCTGACCGAGACCCACCGCCTGACCCGATACCGACGAGCTGCGCCCCGGACGAACACCGTCCGGGGCGCAGCTCGTTGTGGGGGACGGTGACTCGGCGCCGCGCGGATCCGCGTGTGGGTGAAACATGGGGTGAAAATCCAGAATTCGTTGGCGGACAGTCCGATCGGGCTTCACAGCGCCCCGCGACCTGCGGTTACAGTGTTCGGCACACTCGGTGCGTTCCGGTGGTGCCCCGTACGGCACGCGGCACACCGGTGCCGAATCGAGCCCGGAAAACCCGCAGGAGGTCCCGTGACCCTCGACGACCGTCGTCCCACGTGGGCCCCACGGATCGGGTGCGACCTGGTGACCGTGCAGGACGTGGCGGACAGTATCGAAATCTTCGGAGATCGTTACCTGACCCGCACTTTCACACCTCACGAACTCGAGACGTGTACGGGGACACACCGGTCCCAACGCCTTGCCGCGCGATTCGCGGCCAAGGAAGCGGTGCTGAAAGTGCTACGCCCGGGCGACACCGCGGTGCCGTGGCGTTCCATCGAGATCCGGCGAGCCGAGTGGGGCGGGTGCACCGTCGAACTCAGCGGTAACGCTGCGGCACTCGCCCGAGATCAACAGGTGATCGATATCCAGGTCTCGATCTCGCACGAACCCCGGTATGCGCTCGCGACCGTGACGGCGGTCGTCGCAGGAACGTAGGAACAGGAAGTGACCCAGCATGACTGAGCAGGCCATCCGCAAGATCCTCGGCGAGCACGGGCGGCTGTCGGTCGATTCGACCACCGTCGAACCGTCCGCGGATCTGTACGAACTGGGTCTCACCTCGCATGCGAGCGTCAACGTGATGCTCGCGCTCGAGGACGCGTTCGACGTCGAATTCCCCGACGAATTGCTGCGCAAGAGCACGTTCGCGAGCGTCGAGGCCATCCACGCGGCCCTCACCGAACTGGGTGTGTGATGAGCCTCCTCGATGAGCGCAACGCCGAAATCGGTGGGCCCCCGCCCCTTCGCGAGCGTGCCGAGAGCGTCGGTCGTGACATCGCGGCACAGTGGGCCGACGAGGTGGATCGCGACGCCAGGTTCCCCCACGAAGCCCTCGCGGCACTGCGCGCCCACAAGCTGCTGTCGTGCGGTGTGCCGCCGGAACACGGCGGTGCCGGCGCCTCGCTCGGCGAACTGTGCGAGATCACCCGGATACTGGGCCGCTACTGCGCGTCCACCGCCATGGTCTTCGCGATGCACCAGACCCAGATCGTCTCGCTCGTCCACCACGCCGACAGCGCCGCGTTGGCCGACTTCGTCCGCGACGTGGCCGCCCGCGAGCTTCTCCTCGCGTCGGCGACCACCGAACTCGGAACCGGCGGCGACGTCCGCAGCAGCCTGTGTGCGGCCCGGGCCGACGGGGACACCGTGACCCTGCGCAAGAACACACCCGTCGTCTCGTACGGGGAGTACGCCGACGCGATCCTCGTGACCGCACGACGGACCGAGGACAGCCCCGCGAGTGATCAGGTGCTCGTCGTGTGCCGCCGCGAGGACGTGACGCTCGAGCGCACCGGGGACTGGAACACCCTGGGAATGCGCGGCACGTGCAGCCCAGGCTTCGTGCTGGAGGCCCGAAGCAGCGCCGACATGATCGTCCCCGCGTCCTACGCCGACATCTCGTCCCGCACGATGCTGCCCGTGTCCCACTGCGTGTGGTCCGCGGTGTGGCTCGGCATCGCCGACGCCGCAATGGACAAGGCCCGCAGCTTCGTTCGGGCCGCGGGACGCAGGCAACCCGGTGTGACGCCACCCGGCGCCCTGCGCCTGGCGGAAGCCGCCGGCGTGCACCAGCAGTTCTCCGATCTCGTCTTCGCGTCCGCGGCCCGGTTCGACGCCGCGATCGTCGAGCCCGAGAACCCGAGCGGTCTCGGATTCTCGCTGGCCATGAACAACCTGAAGGTGACCGCGTCGACACTCGTCGTCGAACTCGTCACCAAGGCCCTGCTCATCTGCGGCATCGACGGATACCGCGAGGACGGCCGCTACTCCCTGGGCCGTCACATGCGTGACGCGCTCGGCGCCGCGCTGATGGTGAACAACGATCGCATCATGGCCAATTCGGCCCAGATGTCACTTGCCTACCGAGGAACGATATGAGCACCGCATCGATCGACGACCGCACCGAACTGGATCGGGCGCGCCGGGACTTCCAGCAGCAACTGATCGCCGCCGGCCTGCTCGTCGAAACCGGGGTTCCCGGGTTGTACGGGCGCTCCGGTGTTTTCGAGGACATCGTCGACGGCATCGACCGGGTCGTGGTCGCAGCCGGACCCGGCCGGGCCGCGACTCGGTTGCGTTTCCCGCCGGTGTTCCCGCGCACCAGCTTCGAACGCACCGACTACATCGCGTCGTTCCCGCACCTGACCGGTGCGATCAACACCTTCGCCGGGAGCAACGCCGAGCATGCCGAACTGCTCGCGGCGCGGGCGCGCGGCGAGGCGTGGGATCCGTGGCTCGAACCGGCCGACACCGTCCTCGTCTCCGCCGCCTGCCATCCCGCCTATGCGCGGTACAGCGGAACCCTGCGAGACGGTGGCGAACTCCTCGACGTGTACGGCTACTGTTTCCGCCACGAACCGGCCGTCGACCCGGCGCGCATGCAGGCCTTCCGGATGCACGAGTTCGTGCGCATCGGCACCGCGGACGATGCTGCCCGGCACCGTGATTCGTGGATCGGGCGAGGACTCGAGGTGCTCGCGGACCTGGGCCTCGCCGCGACGGCGGAGGTCGCGAACGACCCGTTCTTCGGGCGTGCCGGGCGGATGCTCGCCGCGAACCAGCGGCACGAGAACCTCAAGACCGAACTGACGGTGCGGCTCTACGGCGACCTCGGGGACGGTACGGCCGTCGTGTCCTGCAACTGCCACCAGGACCACTTCGGCGACACCTTCGGTATCACCACGGCCGACGGGGAAGTCGCGCACAGTGCGTGTGTCGGATTCGGGATGGAACGCATCGCGCTCGCGCTGCTGCGCACCCACGGTTTCGACCCGGAGCGCTGGCCGGCCGCGGTGAAGGACAGGATGTTTCCGTGACGGTCCGGCTCCTCGGGGTCTCGGCCGACGACTACGTCCCGCACCCGATCCACGCAGGCAACCGAATCTGGACCGAGACGAACTGCTACGCCGACCTGTGGATCGAGATCCTGCATTCGCTGGGTCTCGACCCGGTTCCGGTGGCGGTGTGCGCGTTCGGCGCCCGATTCGACGGTGCGCAGTGGACATTCCTCAAGTTCAAGCCCGAGGATCTGTTCGCGCTGTACGGCATCGAGGTCGACGAGATGAACGTGTGGCGGCGGCCGATCGAGCACATCGAGGACAACGCGGCCGCGGGCATGCTCTCCACCGTCGAGGTCGACTCGTTCTGGCTGCCCGACACCGCTGGCACCGGATACCGTGAAGCGCACGGCAAGACGACGATCGTTCCGGTCCTCGTCGACCGCGACCGCGAAGAACTGCAGTACTTCCACAACAGCGGCTGCCATCGCCTCACCGGTGCCGACTTCCGCGGTGTCTTCGGCCTCGACGAGCCGGAGCCCCCGGCGTGGCCGCCCTATGTCGAACAGATCCGGTTCCGTCCGGGGACGACACTGAACGTCGACGCATTCGACACGGCACTGCGCCGGCACCTGCGTGCCCGGCCCCGGGGGAACCCGGTGCGCTTCCTCGCGTCCCGTGTTGTCGCGGACGTCGAATGGCTCGGCGCCGCAGGGGTGGACGGCTTCCATCGGTGGTCGTTCGGGGTGCTGCGCCAGTGCGGTGCGACCGCCGAACTCGCCGCCGACGTGTGCGGCTACATGCAGAACGCCGGATACCCGGACGCGGGCGGTGCGATCGACGATTTCCGTGCGGTCGCCGAAGGCGCCAAGGCAGTGCAGTTCCGGATGGCCCGCGCGGCCCGGGGTCGTGCCGTCGACCCCACCGAACAACTCGACGCGATGGCCGACGCGTGGCAGCGGGCGATGACCGTCGTCGCGGCGGCCGCGGGGCAGGCCGTTCCGAGCCGGGTGTCCGGGCCGGCCTGATGGATCTGTTCGACGGAGCCGTCTGGCATTGTGTCGCAACTTCTCCGGGGGCCGTTCTCTCCCCGGATCAGTTGCCGGACGAGGTCGGATCCCGGTTGGTGGCCGAGGTACCCGGTACCACGGCAGGAGCGATCCGCGCCGCGCGCGGTGCGACGGCCGCCCGCGAGGCGCGCACGGACGCGTCCGATTGGTGGTTCGTCACGCAGGTGCAGCGGTCCGGCACCGGGCCGTGGCGACTGGAGCTGGACGGTCTCGCCACCCTGGCCGAGGTGTGGGTCGGAGACGAGCGGGTCGCGGTATCGGAGTCGATGTTCGTTCCGCTGGTGGTCGAGCTCGACTGTCTTCCCGAGAATGTCCTCGTAGCACTGCGATTCGCCTCCCTCGATGCGGCCCTCGCGAAGAGAAGCCCGCGCGGACGGTGGCGGTCGTCGATGATCCGGGCACAGGGGTTGCGGTGGATCCGCACCACCATGCTCGGTCGCGCCCCGGTGTTCTCGGGAGTGCCGGCGCCCGTCGGGCCGTGGCGTCGGGTCGCGCTGGTGGATGCGAGTGCGCCGCGCCTCGTCGACCGCCGGGTACGCGCGACGGTCGACGGCGACAGCGGTGTCGTGGAGCTGGACGTGACGTTGTCCGGTGTCGCAGTGGGTGATTCGGTGACGGTACGGGTCGGTTCCGCGGTGGCCTCGGCGACGGTCGAGGGCGGCCGGGTCCGCGCCCGCGTCGAGGTGCCCGACGTGCGGCGCTGGTGGCCGCACACCCACGGTGAACCGGCGCTGTACCCGGTCTCGCTGGAGGTGGGGGGCGGCCGCCTGGATGCCGGTGTGGTCGGATTCCGCGACCTCGCCGTGGACCGCTCCGACGGCGGATTCCGGTTGAGCATCAACGGAGTCGGCGTGTTCTGCCGCGGTCTCGTGTGGACGCCCGCGGACCCCGTCGCGCTGACCTCGCCGGAGGAAACCCGGCGCATGCTCGAGCGGTGCGTCGACGCGGGTGTCAACCTCATCCGCATTCCGGGCACGATGGTCTACGAGGACGACGCCTTCTGGTCGGCGTGCGCCGAATCGGGAATCCTGGTGTGGCAGGACGTGATGCTCGCGACGACCGACCCGCCCGAAACCGACGAGTTCCGAGCACTTCTCGTCGACGAGGTACGCGGTGTATTGCAGGCCGTGTCCGGCAACCCCGCGCTCGCCGTCGTGTGCGGGGGCAGCGAGACCGAACAGCAACCCACGATGCTCGGTCTCGGGCGTCCGCCCATGGCCGCGCTCGACGAGTGGCTGCCCGCGGTCGTCGCGGAAGAGGCGCCGGGCGCGGTGTGGGTGTCGTCGTCGCCGTCGGCCCCGCCCGGGTCGCGGGCGCTGCCCACCCACGTCGGGTCGGGGATCGCGCACTACTTCGGTGTCGGCGGGTACCGGCGTCCGCTGACCGACGTGCGTTCTGCGGGTGCGCGATTCGCCGCCGAATGCCTCGCGTTCTCGATCCCGCCGGGCAACGATGCGATCGAGGCGGATTTCGGGACGGTCGCGGTCGCGGGGCACCATCCGCGGTGGAAGGCGGCCGTGCCACGCGACCACGGTGCGTCCTGGGACTTCGAGGACGTGCGAGATCACTACGTGCGCACGGTCTTCGAACAGGATCCGGCGAGCGTGCGATGGTCGGTCCCGGAGCGGTACCTGGATCTCGGGCGGGCCGCGGTGTGCGAGGCGTTCGCCGCGACCCTGGCGTTCTGGCGTCGCCCCGATTCGCGATGCGACGGCGCGCTGATCCTTGCGGCGCGCGACCTCGAGCCGGGCGCAGGCTGGGGCGTGCTCGAGCATTCCGGTGTGCCGAAGGCCCCGTGGTTCGTGCTGCGGCGCATCTGGGCGCCGATCGCGGTGCTCGTCGGCGACGACGGGCTCGACGGTCTGCGCATCGACGCGTTCAACGACACCGGGGTTGCGGTCGAGGCGCGACTGGAGGTGCTGGTGCACGCCCGCAGCGGTGTCGTCGCGCACGAGGAGACGTTGCCGGTGGAACTCGCCGCGCACAGTGCGTGCACGTGGTCGTTCGACGAACTGCTCGGCCGCTTCACCGACGTCACCCACGCGTACCGGTTCGGAGCACAGACCTACGAATCCGTCACGGCGCGGCTCGTCGCGGCCGACGGCAGGGTGCTGTCCGAGGACGTGTACCTGGTCGGGGGAGCGGTGCGCCCGTACGAACGCAGCGTCGGATTGTCCGCCACCGCAATCGAATCGGGGTCCGGTGAGTGGTCGCTGGAGGTCGCGACCGACGGTGCCGCCCAGTACGTGTCGCTCGACCTGCGCGGATTCGAACCGGCCGACTCGTGGTTCCATCTGCCGCCCGGCGGCCGCCGCACCGTCGCACTGCGGCGGACCGGCGAGGCTCGGACGGTCGCGGGGCGCGTGCGCGCGCTCAATTCGGCCGCAACCGTCGCTGTGTCCACCGGGTGAGGGGAACCGGCGCACAGGTGTCGCGTCGGGCGGGCAGACTGAGGGGCATGAGCGATTCCACGAACGTCCAGAGCACCCGGATCGTCCTTGCCTCCCGCCCGGTCGGCGCACCCACCCCGGAGAACTTCCGCACCGAGACCGTCGACGTTCCCGAACCCGGGGACGGTCAGATCCTGGTACGGGTGGTGTACCTGTCGCTGGACCCTTACATGCGGGGCCGGATGAGCGACGCGAAGTCCTATGCGCCTCCCGTGGAACTCGGTGACGTGATGGTGGGGGCGACGGTCGCGCAGGTCGTCACGTCGCGTCACCCGGACATCGCCGAGGGTGATTACGTGCTGGCGGGAACGGGCTGGCAGACGCACGCCGTCGTCGACGGGCGGGCCGTACGGAAGCTCGATCCGGAGGCGGCGCCGCTGTCGACGGCGCTCGGTGTGCTCGGCATGCCCGGCTTCACCGCCTACTCCGGCCTGTTGAAGATCGGGCAGCCGAAGGAGGGCGAGACCGTCGTGGTCGCGGCGGCGAGTGGTCCCGTCGGGTCCGCGGTCGGGCAGATCGCGAAGATCAAGGGCTCCCGCGCGGTCGGGATCGCCGGCGGCCCCGAGAAGTGCCGGCATCTGCTCGACGACCTCGGGTTCGACGCGGCCGTCGACCACCGTGCCCCCGATTTCGTGGAGCGGTTGCGTGAGGCGGTGCCGGACGGCATCGACGTCTACTTCGAGAACGTCGGCGGACCGGTCCAGGCGGCGGTGATCCCGCTGCTGAACCTGTACGCGCGGATGCCGGTGTGCGGTCTGGTAGCGCAGTACAACACCCTCCCGACCGAGGGCCGGGACCGGCTGCCGGCGTTCTTCTCGACGGTGTTGATCAAGAGCCTGACCGTCCGCGGATTCATCCAGTCCGAGTTCGTCCGCGAGATGCACGACGACTTCCTGCGCGATGCCTCCGAATGGGTCCGCAGCGGCAGGTTGCGGTACCGGGAGGACATCGTCGACGGTCTCGACGCCGCGCCGGAGGCGTTCATCGGGCTGCTCGAGGGGAAGAACTTCGGCAAGCTCGTCGTGAAGGTCGCTCCGGAGTCCTGACCGGATGACGGGAACCGTCACCCGGTCAGGGCCGAACGACGGTTCCCGCCACTGTTTGGCGATGTGCTGCGTTCAGGCGATGCGCTCGAACACCGCGGCCAGACCCTGGCCGCCGCCGATGCACATGGTCTCGAGACCGTAGCGACCCTCGCGGCGGTCGAGTTCGCGCAGCAGGGTGGCGAGGATGCGGCCACCGGTCGCACCGACCGGGTGCCCCAGCGAGATGCCCGAGCCGTTGGGGTTCAGCCGCGGATCGTCCGGCTCGAGACCCCAGGTGCGGGTGACGGCGAGCGTCTGGGCCGCGAACGCCTCGTTGAGTTCGATGACGTCGAGGTCGGACAGGGTCAGGCCGAGGCGCTTCATGACCTGCTCGGTCGCAGGGACCGGGCCGATGCCCATGGTGCGCGGCGGCACTCCGGCGACCGCCCAGCCGGCGAGGCGGGCCAGCGGTCGCAGGCCGAGCTGCGCGGCCTTCTCCGGGGTGGTGACGATGGCGAGAGCAGCGCCGTCGTTCTGGCCGCTGGCATTGCCGGCGGTGACGGTGGAGTCGGGGTCGATCCGGCCACGGATGGGGCGGAGTTTCGCGAGCGATTCCAAGCTGGTGTCGGCGCGCGGGTGCTCGTCCGTATCGACCACCACCGCATCGCCCTTGCGCTGCGGCACCGCGACCGGGACGATTTCCTCCGCGAACACGCCACTGCGCTGGGCGGCGACAGCACGCTGGTGGGACTGCACCGCGAGTGCGTCCTGATCCTCGCGGGAGATGGAGAATTCGGCGCGCAGGTTCTCGGCGGTCTCGATCATGCCGCCGGGGACGGGGAAGTCGCGGCCTCCGGCGGTGACGCGGGCGCGGGCGAGGCGGTCGTTCAGTGCGACGGCTTCACCCTTGACGCCCCAGCGCATTCCGGTGGCGTAGAACTCGGCCTGGCTCATCGATTCGGCGCCACCGGCGAGGACGAGGTCGCTGCCGCCGGTCTGGACCTGCATAGCGGCCTGGATGATCGCTTGGAGGCCGGAGCCGCATCGACGGTCGACCTGGAGACCCGGAACGTCGACGCCGAGCCCCGCGTTGAGTGCCGCGACGCGGCCGATCGCGGGGGCCTCACCACCCGGGGATGCCTGACCGAGGATCACATCGTCGACATCGGAGCCGGAAATTCCGGTGCGCGTGATGATTTCGCGGATGACGGTGGCTGCGAGGTCCTCCGGAGCGATGTCCTTCAGTGCGCCGCCGAAGCGGCCGACCGGGGTGCGGAGTGGTTCGCAGATCACTGCGTCGAGCATGTTCTTCCTCGGTTCCGTTGATTTCTAATGGGTTTGGGTACGTGCGAGGTCGGTGGAGATCGCAGCGGCGGTCGCGACGACCGCGGGGACCAGTTCGCCGCGAACCGTGTCGAGCGTGTAGCGGGCGGCGTGGGTGGAGATGTTCACGGCGGCGACCACCGTGCCGGAGGCGTCCCGGATCGGTGCGGCCAGCGACCGCAGCCCTTCCTCGAGTTCCTGGTCGACGATGCAGAAGCCGTCGCGGCGGATGGTGTCGAGTTCGGCGCGCAGCTGGTCCGGGGTCACCACGGTTCGCCCGGTCAGCGGCCGCAGGTCGGCGCGGTCGAGATAGGCGTCGAGGTCCTCGGGGGACAGGCCCGCGAGCAGCACGCGACCCATCGACGTCGCGTGCGCCGGAAAGCGGGTGCCGAGCGTGATGGACACGGTCATGATCCGGCTGACCGGCACCCGCGCGACGTACACGATGTCGTCGCCGTCGAGTACCGACACCGACGTCGATTCGTGCACCGAAGCGGCAAGGGCTTCGAGGTGCGGCCGCGCGACGTCGGGCAGCGTCAGGCTGGACAGGTAGCTGTAGCCGAGCTCGAGCACCCGAGGTGTCAGCCAGAACAGCGACCCGTCCGTCCGGACGTAGCCGAGTTCGGCGAGGGTCAGCAGGAAGCGGCGGGCGGTCGCGCGGGTCAGGCCGGTGGCCTTGGCGACGTCGCTGAGGGTGCGTCGCGGGTGCGTCGCGTCGAACGCCTTGACGACGGCCAGCCCGCGCGCCAGCGACTGCACGAAGTCGGGTGAGGCGGCGGGAGTGTCGTCGGGCGACCGGTTCTGCTGCGGCGCGGCGGCGGTGTCGATTTCGCTCATGGTCCGGAAATCCCCCTCGGTGTCGGTGTGCCCGAATACTTCCACGTGTCCGGGTGCGTTATCGGCGACCGTCGGCGCCACGAGCGATGTGGGCGAGCACCAGTTCCGTGATCCGTTCGGCCTGTTCGACGTTCGCGAGATGCGCGCCCGGGTCGACGACGTGGAAGGTGGCGTCCGCGATGCCGTCGGCGAGGACCCGCATGGTGGCGGGCGGTGTCGCGGGGTCCTGCTCCCCGGCGACGACCAGGGTGGGTGCGGTGATGCGCGCGAGGTCGGCGCGGCCGTCCCAGCCCGCGAGTGCTTCGCAGCACGCGGCGTAGCCCTCGTCGGTCGTCGACTTCACCATGTCGACGTGCCGGGCGACGAGTGCCGGATCGCGGTCGCGCAGACCGGGCGTGAACCAGCGGTCGACGATCGATTCGGCGATGGAGGCCAGGCCCTCGGTGCGCACGGTCGCGGCCCGCTCGTGCCACGGTCCGGGCGGGGCGAACGCGGCGGACGTGCACAGCAGCGTGAGGGTGCGCACGCGCTCCGGGTGATGCGCGGCGAGCCACTGCCCGACGGCCCCGCCCAGGGACAGCCCGACGAAGTGCACGGAGTCCAGGCCGAGGTCGTCGAGCAGCGCCAGGATGTCGCCGCCGAGGTCGTCGAGGGTGTAGGGGCCTTGGGGCGCAGGGGATTTCCCGTGCCCACGGTGGTCGACGGCGACGACGTGCGCGACGGTCGACAGGGCCTCGATCTGGGGTGCCCACATGGACAGGTCGGATCCGAGCGAGCCGAGGAGCACCACGGGTGCGGCGGCCGGGTCGCCGTGCCGTTCGTGATTGAGCGTGACGGTCATGCCTTCAGCATAGCCCTTGTTCGCGATACGTACGAGGGTTCACATTGCGTACGAGACGCGCTATCCTCGGGTCATGGACAAAGTCGTTGCCACCGCCGCCGAGGCCGTAGCCGACATCCCGGACGGCGCCACGATCGCTGTCGGCGGATTCGGCCTGGTCGGCGTCCCCGAAATCCTCATCGATGCCCTCCTCGAGCAGGGCGCCACCGACCTCGAGACGGTCAGCAACAACTGCGGAACCGACGGTTTCGGTCTCGGGGTACTGCTGGAGAAGGGCCGCATCCGCCGCACCATCTCCTCGTACGTCGGTTCCAACAAGGAGTTCGCGCGCCAGTACCTCGCCGGTGAACTCGAGGTCGAACTGACCCCGCAGGGCACCCTCGCCGAGCGCATGCGCGCCGGCGGCGCGGGCATCCCCGCATTCTTCACCCCGGCAGGTGTCGGCACCCAGGTCGAAGAGGGCGGACTGCCCCTGCGCTACGACGGCAACGGCGGCATCGCGGTCGCGTCCCCGCCGAAGGAGACCCGCGAGTTCGACGGCGTCACCTACGTGATGGAACGCGGCATCGTCGCCGACTACGCCCTCGTGCACGCGTGGAAGGGCGACCGCCACGGCAACCTCGTCTACCGGCAGAGCGCCCGCAACTTCAACCCGCCGGCTGCGACCTCGGGCCGCATCACCATCGCCCAGGTCGAATACCTCGTCGAACCCGGCGAACTGGATCCCAACGAGATCCACACCCCCGGCATCCACGTGCAGCGCGTCGTGCCGGTCGGACCGGTCACCGTCGGCATCGAGAACAGGACGGTCCGCTCATGACCCAGGCAGCCACCAGGAAACTGACCCGCGAGGAGATGGCCGCGCGCGTCGCACAGGAACTGTCCGACGGGCAGTACGTCAACCTCGGCATCGGTATGCCCACGCTGGTCCCCAACTACCTGGACCCGGGCATCGAGGTCGTCCTGCACTCGGAGAACGGTGTGCTCGGTGTCGGCCCGTACCCGTACGAGGACGAGATCGACCCCGAACTCATCAACGCCGGCAAGGAACTCATCACCGTCGTGCCCGGCGCATCGTTCTTCGACTCGTCGCAGTCCTTCGGGATGATCCGCGGCGGACAGATCGACGTCGCCGTGCTCGGTGCGATGCAGGTCAGCGCGAAGGGTGACATCGCGAACTGGATGATCCCCGGCGCCATGGTCAAGGGCATGGGCGGCGCGATGGACCTCGTGCACGGCGCGCGGCGCGTGATCGTGATGATGGAACACGTCACGAAGAAGGGTGAGCCGAAGATCTTCGAGGAATGCACGCTGCCGCTCACCGGCAAGCGCTGCGTCCAGCGGATCATCACCGACATGGCCGTCATCGACGTCACCGACGAGGGCCTGAAGCTCGTCGAGACGGCCCCCGGTGTGAGTGTGGAGGAGGTCGTCGCCGCGACCGCCGCGACGTTGATCGTCTGACGCTCGACCGCGTCGTCCGCCGGCCTGCAGGGGGGTCGGCGGACGACGCGTTTCTACGGCCTTCGGCATCCGCTCCCTCGAGCTTCCCGGCCAGTAGGAGGATTCCTCCCGCGGACCGCCGGCTGCGCCTACCGTGATCCACCTCAGCGAACGGTCATGAGGAGGCAGCGTGGTGGACTGGGCGGAAGAATGCGACGTGCTCGTCGTCGGGTCGGGAGCAGGTGGGTGCTGCGGCGCGTACACCGCCGCCCGTGAGGGCCTGTCGGTGATCCTCGTCGAAGCATCGGAGCAGTTCGGCGGGACCACCTCCTATTCCGGTGGCGGTGGCATGTGGTTCCCGACGAACGCGGTGCTGCGTCGCGCCGGTGACGAGGACACGATCGAGGACGCCCTCACCTACTTCCACGCGGTGGTCGGCGACCGCACGCCCCGCAAACTGCAGGATGCGTTCGTCACCGGGGGTGCCTCGCTCATCGACTATCTCGAAATCGATGCGGACCTGGAATTCCAGGTCCTGCCGTGGCCCGACTACTTCGGCAAGGCACCCAAGGCCAGTGCGACCGGCCGGCACATCATTCCGTCGCCGTTGTCCGCGAAGGGGATCGAGGATCTCAACGAGTCCATCCGCGGTCCCCTCGGCCGCGAACGCAACGGCGAACCCCTGCCCGGTCACCTCATCGGCGGCCGCGCACTGGTCGGCCGATTCCTGGTGGCGCTGAAGAAGTTCCCCGACGTCAGCACGCATCTGAACACGCCGCTGGTCGATCTCGTGGTCGAGGACGGCGCCGTCGTCGGTGGCATCGTCGAACACGACGGCGAGCGTCGCGCGATCCGTGCCCGTCGCGGTGTCGTGCTCGCGGCCGGCGGGTTCGAGCAGAACGACGCCATGCGCGCCGAGTACGGCGTGCCCGGTGAGGCGCGGGATTCCATGGGGCCGTGGTCGAATCTCGGCAAGGCACACCAAGCGGGCATCGCCGCCGGCGCCGACGTCGATCTCATGGGCGAGGCCTGGTGGTCGCCGGGCATGACCCACCCGGACGGGCGCTCGGCGTTCGCGCTGTGGTTCACGGGCGGCATCTTCGTCAACCAGGACGGCCAGCGTTTCGTCAACGAGTCGGCTCCTTACGACCGTCTCGGCCGCGACGTCATCGCGCAGATGGACGCCGGTTCGCTGACGCTGCCGTTCTGGATGATCTACGACGACAAGGACGGCGGTGTTCCGCCCGTCCAGGCGACGAACGTGCCGATGGTCGAACCCGAGAAGTACGTCGCGGCCGGTCTGTGGAGGACGGGGGAGACCCTCGAGGAACTCGCCGAACAGATCGGGGTCCCCGCCGACGCGCTGGTCGCGACCGTGGCCCGCTACAACGAGATCGCCGCCAAGGGTGTCGACGAGGACTTCGGCCGCGGCGACGAACCGTACGACCGGGCGTTCTCCGGCGGGCAGTCCCCGATGGTCCCGATCGAGCAGGGCCCGTTCCACGCGGCGGCGTTCGGGATCTCCGATCTGGGCACCAAGGGCGGGTTGCGCACCGATACGTCGGCGCGGGTCCTGACCCCCGCGGGCGATCCGATCCCCGGCCTGTACGCGGCGGGTAACACGATGGCCGCGGTCAGCGGCACGGTGTACCCGGGCGGCGGCAACCCCATCGGCGCGAGCATGCTGTTCGCGCACGTGGCGGTGCGGGACATGGCGAAGCGCTAGGCGGCTTCGCCGCCCGTGTGCCTTTGTGGCGGTTGGGGGCGCCAGAAGGGCACACGGGCGCGTCAGCGCACTACTCCGGCGGTTCGGCTTCGGCGCGGTCGGTGTCGTCCGGTTGGTCCGTGTCACCTGATTGGTCCGTGTCACCTGATTGGTCCGTGTCACCCGGTTGATCGATGTCACCCGGCTCGACGACCAGGTCGTAACGATGACCGTATGTTTCGACGAGGGCCTGCAGCACCGCCACGACCGGGACGGACACCAGTGCACCCATCGCGCCGAACAACGACGCTCCGACGATCACGGAACCGAACGCGACCGCCGGGTGGATCGACACGGTCTTCGACGTGATGCGCGGGTGCAGCAGGTAGTTCTCGACCTGCTGATAGCCGGTTCCGAACAGCACCACCCACAGTCCGTCGATGGGCTGGTTGGCGGCGGCGATGATCGCGGGCAGGGCGATCGCCAGATACGTGCCCAGGGTCGGGACGAACTGCGACACGATGCCCGTCCACAGTGCGAGCGGCAGCCAGTAGGGCACACCGATGATCATCAGGAAGATGCCGGTGCCGATGGCACTGATGGCTCCCAGGATCAACCGGGAGACGACGTAACCGCCGGCCTTCTCGACGGAGGTTTCCCACACCGTCGCGATGATCTTCTGCTGCCGGGCGGGGAACCAGCTCGAGATGGTGCGCCGCAGGGCGGGACCCTCCGCCGACATGTAGAACACGAACAGCAGCATCGTCAGGGCCTGGAACACCACGCTCACCACCGAGGACACCACGCCGAGCACGCCGGGGGTGAACCGCTGCACGAGATCCCTGATGGTCT
The DNA here is from genome assembly GCF_048897285.1 of Rhodococcus sp. O3. Lineage (NCBI taxonomy): Bacteria > Bacillati > Actinomycetota > Actinomycetes > Mycobacteriales > Nocardiaceae > Rhodococcus > Rhodococcus sp. O3. Next base: position 617 of record NZ_JBMBTE010000001.1, on the reverse strand, counting down.
CCGGGGTCAGTTTGATCAGTTCGTCGCCGGTCGAGAAATTCGTGTCGAACGTGCGGTTGGACCACTCGGTGACCGTGGTGATCGCATCGGGCAGCGCTTCGAGCAACTGACCGAGCTGCTCGGCGAGCAGCGTCCCGAACAGCGCGACGAACCCGATCAGGAACGCCAGCAGGCCGAACAGCACCAGACCGGTCGCGGCGCCGCGGCGCATCCCCAACCGCTCCAGCCAATCGACGACCGGCTCGAGGGTGATGCTCAGCAGCCACGCCAGGAACAGCAGACCGAGGAAGCCGCGCAGGTTGAAGAACAGCCAGCCGGAGAGTTGGTAGGCGGCGACGGCGAGCAGGACGTAGAAGACGGCGGGCCGCAGCCAACGAGGTGTGGTGCGCTGCCGGGGTGGGTCGCTCGGGTGGTCCTCGCTCATCGCACCCTCCCGGTTGTCTGCCTGACGGGTCTAGGCGGAATCTACTCCGGGAAAAACAAAACCGGCCCGGACTCGTGAGTTCGAGCCGGTGGCGCGAACACTTCGTGGCGTCGTCCGGATTCGCATCCGCGTGGTCTCCAGTCATCCGCCGGTGCAATCGTCACAGCGGGTGACTGACGGCCAAGCGGATCCG